>CAZGYL010000196.1:0-8725 GCA_964529985.1 uncultured Planctomycetia bacterium
CTGCGCGTTCCAGGGACCGACCGCCCCGCCGGAGTGACCCCGGTGGTCGAAGTGGGCGGTCCGCAGAAAGGGCACCTGGAGCAAGGCCCGGGCAAGCCCTCGAATCTGCCCGGGTCGTGGCCGCGGTTTCGGGGAGCGAATTTTGACAACATAAGTCGGGAAACGGTTCCACTGGCCCGCACCTGGCCTGCAGAAGGCCCTCCTGTGCTCTGGCGTATTGATGTGGGCGAGGGTTATGCCGCTGCAGCCGTTCACCGCGGGCGCGTCTATATGATCGACTATGACAGGGGAGCTCAAGCCGATGTCATCCGCTGCATGTCGCTTGCAGACGGTAGGGACATCTGGCGCTACGCCTACCCTGTCAAGGTGAAGCGCAATCACGGCATGTCCCGCACCATACCCAGTGTGACCGACAAGATCGTCGTCACTCTGGGACCAAAATGTCACGTCACCTGCCTTGACGCAAACACCGGGGCGCTCAAATGGTCGATCGATCTTGTACGCGATTGGGGAGCCAAAGTTCCTCTCTGGTACGCAGGGCAGTGCCCGCTTATAGACGGCCCCAAAGTAGTCCTGGCCCCCGGCGGCAAAGCCCTTCTCATAGCCGTTGACGCTGAAACCGGAAAGCTCCTCTGGCAGACCCCCAACCCTCACAACTGGCGCATGACCCATTCCTCGATAATGCCCATGGAGTTCAACGGCAAGCGCACGTACGTGTATTGTGCAAGCGGCGGGGTCGTCGGGGTGGATGCGGAAAACGGAACTGTGCTTTGGGAAACCACCGCCTGGAAAATAAGCATCGCCACCGTGCCCTCGCCTGTCCCCATAAGCAAGAACCGCATCTTCTTTACCGGCGGCTACAACGCGGGGAGCCTCATGGTACGCCTTGAAGCGCAGGGGAAGTCAGTACGCGTGCGCGAGCTCTTCCGCCTCAAGCCCGAGCAATTCGCATGTATTCAGCAGACTCCCGTCTACTACCAAGACCACATCTTCGGTGTGCGGTACGACGGTAGATTCGCTTGCATTAACACCGAAGGAAAAACCGTTTGGGAAAGCCCCCGTGGCCGCCGCTTCGGCTTGGGGCCTTTCATGTTTGCCGGAGGTCTTGTTTTTCTCCTGGACGATCACGGGCGCTTGACCTTGGCCGAAGCCTCAACGACCGCTTGGCGCCCTCTTGCAGAAGCTGAGATTCTGCCCGGCGGCAAGGACTCATGGGGGCCGCTGGCCATAGCAGGCGGCCTGCTCATCGCAAGGGACATGACCCGTATGATATGCTTGAAGGTAAGCGCTCAGTAGCAGTGGGAACAAACACTGGAAAACGCGCCGGCTCGCGAATGATTCGAAAAAAGCGCATCCGACTCAGCGCCCCGGGACAGGCTGCGTTCAGCAGCTTTCAGGCCCTGGTCCTTCTCGTGGTGATAGCAGGAGCAGCTGTCGTCGTTGCAGTCCTTTTGACTGGAGATCACCGCGGCAGGAGCGGAAGCGGCCTGAGCCCTGAATTCACTTACGACATTGAGAAGTTCAGAAAGGTTGATCCTTCGCTTATCCGCTACAAGGAAACGGCAACGATCGAGACCGGGCTGAGGGAAGTGCGGGGGCTTGCCGTAGGACCGGACGACAGCCTTTACGTAGCAGGCGACATGACGGTTCTGCGCTTCGATACTCAAGGAAACTTGAAAGGCGAGACCGCCCTCACCGATAAACCCACTTGTATCACGTTGGATCGGACCGGCACTCTTTACATAGGCTTCCTCAGGCATGTTGTGGTTCTGAATTCTGAGGGCAAACAACTCCTTCGCCTTGAAGTACCGGGAAGCCGTGCTCACCTGAGCAGCATTGCAGTGAACAAAGACGTCATCGCTGTAGCTGACGCCGGCAATCGAGTGGTACTCATCTACGATCGTTCGGGAAAGCTGCTTCGCGGGATCGGCAAGCGCGACCCAAGCCGCAATATCCCGGGGCTCGTAATCCCCAGCCCTTACATGGACGTTGCATTTGCACCGGACGGCCTGCTTAGAGTGGCGAATACAGGACGCCATCTCATTGAGGCGTATACGCTTGAGGGCGACCGCGAGTTCGCATGGGGTAAACCCGGAACCAATATCGACCGCTTCTGCGGGTGCTGCAACCCGGCCCACTTTGCGATTCTGCCCGACGGATCCTTCGTAACAAGCGAAAAAGGGATAGTGCGTGTGAAAATCCACGAAGCGGACGGAGCATTCCGTTGCGTCGTGGCGCCCCCTTCGCTTTTCAGCGAGCAGAACAAAGGGCATGATCTGGCGGTAGATTCCAAGGGCCGCGTGCTCGTTCTCGACCCGGGCAAGCGGGCTGTGCGGATCTTTGCGCCGAAAAGCTCAGCAGGGCGGAAAGAGGCCGGAGGGCCCAGCCAAGAGGGAAAAACAAAGGAACCCTGACCGTGAGAAACTCTCAGAAACAAAAACGCCGCCAGTTTGTAAGAGCTTCGGGGCGTTACCTCATCCTTATCGCCCTGGGTACAACGGTGTGGCAACTTGCGCGCCGCTGTCGGGTTTCATTGCGCTCGGGGCGCTGCTCCGTATGCCCGGCCTTCAGCGCGTGCCCGCTTGCAGCGAAGGCGGCGAAGCGCAAGGAGCCCTCAAGGTGACGGAGATGGAAAAGAGAGTAAGCCGGCGGGACATTCTTTCAGGCGCCCTGCGCAGCGCATGCGTGCTTACGGCAAGCGGGCTTGCCGGTTTTCTTGCTGCAGGGAAGAATACCGATTACCTGGTCTGGCAGATCGATCCTTACAAATGCACGCAATGCGGGAACTGCGCCACTTATTGCGTGCTTAAGCAATCGGCCGTCAAAGCAGTGCACGGCTTCGGTCTTTGCGGTTACTGCGAGCTTTGCACCGGTTATTTCATGCCCTCTCCCGTTTCACTTACCACCGGAGCTGAAAATCTCCTCTGCCCCACCGGCGCAATCAAACGCAAATTCATTGAGGATCCGTACTACGAATATACCATTGATAAAGACCTGTGCATCGGCTGCGCCAAATGCGTAAAAGGGTGTACCACTTTCGGAAACGGCTCCCTTTTCCTGCAGGTCCTGCACGACCGCTGCCTGAACTGCAACCAATGCAGTATTGCAGCTGCGTGTCCTGCCGACGCATTCCGTCGCATACCGGCCGACAAGCCGTATCTGCTTAAGGAAGGGAGCATACGGCAGCCGAAGCCGTCGGAAACGGTGTAAAGTGCAGCCGGCACGAGCAAACAACCGTGAAAGGAGCAACCAAGCTGTGAAAAGCCGCGCCGCTGCAGCACAAGGCACCTTCGCTGTAGCTGTAACCGCTGCTGGCGTAATGTGCCTTTCCTTGATTGCGGCTGCAGCGCTGTCTTTCTTCTCCCCGGCGGCATGGGCCGCAGAAAGGTTCCCGCCGCCCGAATTCACTTCTCATACGCTTCCCACTCCTGAAACACCTTCCCCGCCGGCTGCGCTTACAGAGTATATTGATCTTGTAGTACTGTTCCTCTGTCTGGTGCTTGCAACGTACCTCGCGCTGCGTCGCCGCTCCAGACGCGGCCTTCTCTGGCTTACTGTTTTCTCCCTCGCTTACTTCGGCTTTTACCGCCAAGGGTGCATTTGCCCCGTCGGCTCGATCCAAAACGTCGTGCTTGCGCTGAGCCGCTCGGACTACGTCATACCGCTTACCGTACTGGGCTTCTTCACACTTCCCATCCTCTTTGCAGCATTCTTCGGCCGCACCTTTTGCGCCGCAGTTTGTCCGCTGGGTGCGGTTCAGGATCTCGTGCTCATAAAACCGGTCAACGTGCCCAAGTGGCTTGACCGCGCTCTGGGACTCCTTGCATATGCATATCTGGGCTTTGCGATCCTGCTCAGTGCTCTGGGAAGCTCGTTTCTCATCTGCCGCTATGACCCCTTTGTCCGCATCTTCCGCCTGACAGGCGGATTCGGCATGATCGTTTTCGCCGTTGCGTTTCTTGTCGTGGGAATGGTGATAGGCAGGCCCTACTGCCGGTACTTCTGTCCCTACGGGGTTATCCTGGGCTTTGTATCGCGTTTCTCCAAGTGGCACGTTTCAATAGCACCGGACTCATGCATCACGTGCCGTTTATGCGAAACCTCCTGTCCCTTCGGAGCGATCGAGGAACCCGCAACGCAGAGGGAAAACCCGGTGAAAGTCAAGCGCCGCGTTGCAATCGCTCTATTGCTCCTGCCGCTTTGGGCCGGTGCATTTTGGTGGGCCGGAGGCCGGATCGCTCCGATTGTGGCCAGGGATCACCCCACAGTACTCCTTGCAGAACGCATATACCTCGAGGAGCAGGGAAGCGTGGAGGGCACAACGGATGCAAGCGCTGCGTTTCGTGCCACCGGAGAACCGATCGAATCCCTGTACCACCGGGCTGCGGCCCTCCAAGAGGCGTTCAAGAAAGGAAGCTCGCTTGTGGGCCTGTTTCTGGGTATCGCAGCCGGTTTGACGTTTTTGGGCTTGTGCCTGCCGAAGCGGCGTGATGGTTTTGATACCGACAGAGCGCGTTGCGTCTCGTGCGGACGTTGCTTCGCAGCCTGCCCGCTTGAGCACAAACGCTTGCAGGAACTCGGCAGAGTGCGATGAGTGAAAAGCAGGAAGAGTCACAGCAAGGACGGGTGGTGTTTTCCGACACCGCTCTGGGCAGACTTGCTTTTGTCGCGGCTGTTTTCTGCTTGGCGGTAAGCGCGCTTTTGACAGCCGACTACATAATCCAGAAGCGCGAAAATTTTATTGACTCCGAGCAGCTTGCAGCCCTCAAAGAGCAACTTAAAACCGATCCCGGAAACGAAAGGCTCAGAGAAGAGATACGCAAGAAGGATCTCAGTCTGAGGCGGGCCTACTTCACGCGGGTGCGGCGCGCGCGGTGGGCGGCTTACCTGCTTGTAGGCGGCGGAGTTCTGCTTGTAATCGCACTTAGAGTACGCCGGGAGAGGAATCCGGCCCCCTACCTGCCCGGCCCCAAACAACCTGAGGCCGAAGCGCGGCTGAGCTTACACTCCAGGATCGCGGTCGCCGCATTCAGCCTGATTCTGATCGGTCTGGCGGCTTACTCGGCAGGCAGTGCCACATGGGCGCTTCCTCCCGAGGCCCTGACAAAAGCACTCAAGGAAGAACCTCCTTACGCCCCTCCTGAGGAGGTGGCTTTGCAGTGGCCGCGCTTCAGAGGTCCCGGTGGCTCAGGGCATTCGCCGTATGAGAACATCCCGAAGAAGTGGGACGCAAAAACCGGGCTCAATATTTTGTGGAAAGTCCCGGTTCCGCTTCCTGGAAACAGCTCCCCTATCGTGTGGAAGGATAGGGTTTTTCTTACCGGCGCAACGAAAAAGGAGCGAGCGGTTTTTTGCTTCAGCACCGAGAACGGAACCTTGCTCTGGCGGGGTTCTATGGCTGGAATTCCGGGCTCCCCCACCAAAGCGCCTGAGGTCATGGACGATACAGGCTACGCGTCTCCTACACCTGCAACCGACGGCAGGCGAGTTTACGCTGTTTTTGCAAACGGCGACCTTGCTGCATTCAACTTTGAAGGCCGCAGGCTCTGGGCTAAGAACTTGGGCCTGCCCGACAACCCCTACGGCCATGCGGCATCGCTTCTTTGCTGGCGTAATGTGCTGATCGTGCCCTTTGATCAAGGAGACGAAGACAGCGGCAAAGCAAGGCTCTATGCTTTCGACGGCCGAACCGGCAGAACAGTCTGGGAGGTGAAAAGGCCGGTAGGCAGTTCCTGGAGCACACCCATAATCATCAGCAACATAAACGGCCGGGATCTTGTCGTAACGGCGGCCACTCCGTGGGTGATAGCCTACGATGTTCAAACAGGGAAGGAAATTTGGCGTGCGGACTGCCTGGACGGGGATGTCGCTCCCTCCCCTATCTTCGCCGGCGGTTTTGTTTTTGCGGTGAACACCGGCGCGGTTTTGGCTGCGATACGTCCCGACGGCACAGGTAATGTAACCGACACGCACATAGCCTGGAGAGCCGAAGACGGTCTGCCTGATATCTGCAGCCCGGCTGCCCTCGGACCTTGGGTGTTTCTCTGCGAAACGGAAGGTTACTTCGTATGCTATCGAATAAAAGACGGCAGGTTGCTCTGGGAGCACGAATTTGACATGACCTTCATGTCCTCACCGAGCGTTGTGGGGAATCTGCTCTACTTGGTCAATGTAAAAGGGAAATGTCTTGTCTGCCGACCGAACGAAAAGGGCCTTAAGGTGGAAGAAACCTCCGAGCTCGGTGAACCCGTCCATGCATCACCTGCCTTCGCGGACGGTAAAATCTATATACGTACTCGAAAGCACCTTTTCTGCATAGGGCGCAAAGGACCGGCGCGGGATCAGACCGTACGGAAGCCCGGCGCCCCTCAAAGCGGAAAGGAGAAATCCGGCAAGGTGAAAGAGAAGTGAACGAGCAGGATCTCCAGTTTCTCAAAGATCTTGTGGAGCGATACGGCAGGGGAAGGGAAGGTACGATTCCCATCCTCCAGGCGATTCAGAAGCGCTTCCGCTACCTGCCGCAAGAAGCGCTGAAATACATTTGCGAGAACACGGAGATCACCCCTGCGCTTATTACCGGGGTGGCCACCTTCTACACTCAATTCCGTCTTGCACCCGTCGGGAAGTATCTGATCCACGTGTGCCATGGAACCGCCTGTCACGTTAAAGGGGCGGGACTGGTGCAACAGGCCTTGGAGCAGCACTTGGGGCTCCGGGAGGGGACCGATACGACCCAAGACGGCCTCTTCACCGTCCAGAAGGTGGCATGCCTCGGGTGCTGTACTTTAGCTCCGGTCGTTCAGATCGAAGATGTCACTTACGGCCACGTGGTACCGGATATGGTGCCGCGGATTCTCCGCGACTTTCTTACGTTGCAGCGAGGCCGCAGGGAAGAGAAGAAAAGAAGGCGGCCTGAAGCCGCAGACGGTCAAGCCGAGATAAGAATCGGACTCGGTTCCTGCTGCCAAGCGCGCGGCAGCGCCAGGGTGTTTCAAGCCTTCGAGGACGAGCTGCGTGCACTCGGTGTAAAGGCGAAAGTAAAACGCGTGGGCTGCGTGGGAATGTGCCACCAGACCCCCCTCGTTGAAATTGTACCGCCCGGCGGCCCGAGCACGACTTACGCTCTTGTCAAGCCCGAAGATGCGCACGCGATAGTAAGACGCCATTTCAAGCCCAGGGGACCTCGAAAGCTTACCGCCGCATTCTCGAAATTCTTGGACGGTCTTCTTTTTGAAGACAGTGCGGCGCCGCTCGTCAAATATCCTCTTGACCCGCGGGATCCCCCGGTCGTCTCCTTCCTGGGACCCCAGCTCCATATAGCGACCGAACATTGCGGCGTACTTGATCCGCTCGACCTTGAGGACTATACGGCGCGCGAAGGCTTCCAGGCCCTCAAGAAGGTTTTAGGCGGCATGAGTCCCATGCAGGTCATAGCCGAAGTCAAACACAGCGGGCTGCGCGGCCGGGGAGGCGCAGGTTACCCCACCGGGACGAAATGGGAGCAGGTGCGCTTGGTTCCTTCAGACATCAAGTACGTGATATGTAACGGTGACGAAGGCGATCCAGGCGCTTTTATGGACCGCATGCTCCTTGAATCCTATCCCTACCGCATTATAGAAGGCATGATCATTGCAGCTTATGCCGTAGGAGCGCATGAAGGGATTTTTTACATCAGAGCCGAGTACCCTCTTGCGGTGCAACGCATCAGGGAAGCGATACGCCGGTGCGAGGAGGCCGGTCTTGCAGGCGAAAACATTTTGGGAAGCGGCTTTTCCTTCCACCTGCGTATCATGGAAGGAGCCGGAGCTTTTGTCTGCGGCGAAGAGACCGCTCTTATCGCATCGCTTGAGGGCCGCCGCGGTATGCCCCGCCTCCGGCCTCCATATCCCGCGGAAAAAGGGCTTTGGGGTAAGCCGACTCTGGTCAACAACACGGAAACCTTCGCCTTGGTGCCTTGGATCATACGCCACGGCGGGGATTCGTTCAGGGCCATAGGAACTCCCAGGAGCGCCGGCACCAAGGTTTTCGCCCTTGCGGGAAAGGTGCGCCGAGGCGGCCTGATCGAAGTGCCCATGGGAATTACGATCCTCCAGATCGTTGAGGACATAGGTGGAGGTGCTGTAGAAGGCCGCCGCTTCAAAGCGGTACAGATCGGCGGTCCTTCGGGAGGTTGCATTCCGGCACGTCTCGCCGATACGCCTGTCGACTACGACAGTCTCACCGCCGTAGGCGCGATAATGGGTTCGGGCGGACTGGTAGTGCTCGATGACCGGGACTGCATGGTCGATATCGCCCGTTACTTCCTGCAATTCACTCAAAACCAATCCTGCGGGAAATGCACATTCTGCAGAATCGGTACAAAACGAATGCTTGAGATATTGGACCGTATCGTAGAGGGCAAGGGCAAAGAGGCGGACCTTGCCGACCTTGAAGAACTCGCCCTACAGGTCAAGCAGGGAAGCCTCTGCGGCCTGGGGAAAACCGCCCCCAATCCCGTACTGACGACGCTTAAATATTTCCGCGAGGAATACCAGGCGCACCTTGAAGGTTGGTGTCCGGCGAAACACTGCAAGGCTCTGATCGAATACTTCATAAACGACAGGTGCATCGGGTGTACGATCTGCGCCCAGCATTGCCCGGTCGAGGCAATACCCATGACACCTTACCAGCAACACACCATTGATACGGAACGCTGCGTACGCTGTGACACATGCCGGACGGTCTG
>CAZGYL010000197.1:0-8610 GCA_964529985.1 uncultured Planctomycetia bacterium
CAAGGCGGATTCCCCGGGATGATTCGGCTCCCTGCGTAATACATCTCCTTAACCGGAGTTACAATTCCACTGGAGACAGTATGAATGCAAGGCCGGCCTTCAATCTGCAGATAGACCGCCGGCTCTTCGGGCGCCTTTTCACCAAAGCGGAACTCACCTCCCCGCGCATGAAAAAGCGCAGGCTTCGGGTGAGAAACGTAGGCGATAAAACGGAAGTGAAGATCCCCTCTCTTCGCCACTGGGCGATCATCTCTTTGAAGCCGTGACCTTTCGGCCGGAGGTTGCCGATGCGAACCGATAAGTCCTTCGGGATCGTTGCGGCCTGGATTCTTCTTTTCGCTGTATTTCCGGGTTCAGGCCTCTTCGCTTCCCACGAGCTTCTTCGAAACGGAAGCTTTGAGCAAGACGCCGATCACAACGGAGTCCCGGACCACTGGCTGGCCGCCGGAGACAGCCGCCTTGTAAGCCAAAGTCTTGTTGCTGCTCCAGGCCGCTCAGGCGGCTTGTCGGCGAAACTTACCTGCACCCGGTTTCAAAGCGGCTCACCTGCAGCCCACGCCATGCTTTGCCAATTAGGGGTCAAGGTGCAGCAGGGCCGCACTTACAGACTCAGCTTCTGGGCCAAAGGAGAGAGAATTGAGGCGGAATCGGTCTCGGTCGGGCTTTCCGACACCCGTACTTGGCGGTCGTGTGGTCTCCGCGGCACTTTTCTGCCGCTGCGCACATGGAGGCGTTTTCAATTTTACTTCCGCGCTCAGCGCACCTGCGGGCCTGAGAGCCGGTTTCAGATCTGGTTCAGGTCGAAAGGAACCCTTTGGATCGATGATGCCAGCCTCATAGAAGTCTCTGAAGATGTTTTCCGCCCGGGATTGGTCCTTCCGTCGGGCCGAACCAAAAACCTTATTCCCAACAGCAGCTTTGAGTGCGGAGAATTCGGCTGGGGATCGATCGCAGCGGACCGGATCGTACATTGGGGAGGCGGCCTCAACAAGCTTACCGGCGCTGTTGATGAGAGCACGGCTTGTCACGGGCGCTCCTCACTTAGAATCCACCTTTCCTCAGACGACCGTCCGGTTTCATATTTTGATTATTTCGATCTTTACAGAACCGCGGTTCTCGCCCCGCTTGCAGGGCACGAAGGCTACCTGCCGGTTGAGCCGGGCTCTCCTTACACCGTTTCTGCATACGTGAAGGCCGATCCACCGGGAACCCCGGTCCTGCTTGCGGTTCAGGAATTCGGCGGCAGGAGGCTGGAAAAGAGAATCAAAGCGGGAGGGTCTTGGAAGCGCTTTTCGTTCACTTTCAAGCCGAAAAGCAAATACGTTTTCGCTCTCGTAGGCCCGGACCTGAGATCAAAAAGAGAGGAGAAAACCTCTTGGAGTGCAACAGTTTGGATCGACGCGGTGCAGCTTGAACGAGGGGACCGTCCCACCCCCTACTGCACAAGATCCGCTGTTGAAGTCGCCATCGGCACCAATAAGGAAGGGAATGTCTTCGACCTCAAAGAACCGTTTACGGTCATCCTCAGAGCCGCCAACTCAGGACGCGTACCGGCTGCAATATCGGTTGACCTGAGCGTAACCGACTTTTTCGACACCCAAGTCGCCTCCCGCACCGAGACACTCAACGTACCTGCAGGCGGTTCGATCGACCGCAAGGTGACTTTCGGGCCGCGTGAAAAAGTGCGCGGCTTTCTGCTTGTACGGGCGCGGGGAGACGGTCTCGTAGTGGGGTCGCCGCTGCGCGCGGCGGTCATCCCTGCTTATAACCTGGGGGATTCGCGTTTCGGGGTGAACCATGCGTATCCTTGGCCTCACCTTCTGCGGCTCGCAAAAAAGGCGGGGATTCTTTGGGTCCGGGACTGGTCGCTTAAATGGCAGGAAGTTGAACCTCGGAGCGGGGCATTCGATTTTTCGGAAACCGATATTCAGATCAACCGGGTACTGCGGGCCGGGCTTAAAGTGCTGGCTCTGCTGCCCTTTCCCTCAAGCCCTTGGTCTTCAAGTGCTCCGGCCAGACTGAGGCGCGGAACCGGTTACGAAGCAAGACGCGCGGTTGTTGCGTTCGCACCGAAAAAGCTCCAAGACTTTGTCAGGTACGTCAAACGTACGGTCGAGCACTACCGAGACCGGATTCTGTGGTTTCAAGTCTTCAACGAGCCTCTTTTCACGAGTTATTCCCTCCCCAGGCGAGAGGGATACAACGCAGCCGATTACGCAAAATATGTGAAAGCCTTTCGGGCTGCCTGTCCGCGCGTACGCGTCCTCGGTGGAATCGGATACCTGCGGAGCGGGCAGATCATGCAGGACTTTGAGCTTTTCTTCCGCTCCGGAGGTCTTTCGGCTGTAGACGCAGTGGATATACACCACTACCCGAAGATCAGGCCTCCTGAGTTCTTTGAAAGTTTGCTCGGGGACCTGAGAAATCTTATGAGCCGTTACGGCGCGATAAAGCCTGTCTGGCTTACGGAATACGCATACTATGCGGACGATACACCATGGAAGCTACCGATCGAGCATAAAGACTTCAACCAGCCGCTGCCCGGCGAATTGGAGCAAGCCGCATTTGCGGTGCGCTGGGCCGTAATCTGCGCCCAAGGCGGTGTTGAGAAGATCTTTTACCACGCAGGGACCTGCGGGACCCTTAACCGCGACGGCCTTCAGGGCGTGCTTTTCAAATATGCGGGAAGGCCCAAGAAGATTTATGCCGCCCAAGCGGTGCTCTCCCAATTCTTGAACCCCGAAGCACGTTTTGCGGGAAAGCCCGCTCTTCCACCTTCCGTCAAAGCGTACATTTTCCAAGACAAGAACCGCTCCTTTATGGTACTTTGGACTCCTGAAAGCGAAATTCCCTTTCCTCTACAGGCGACCAAAAAAGGAGTGCAGCTCCTTGATATCGTGGGCAGGCCCATAAACTCTCGAATTTTCAAGCCCGGCCCCGTACCGGTCTACGCGGTCGCAACGGGGAAGCCGGCTGATTTCCTTCGCGACGCCTTCAAGGTCACGGAACGCTGAAGGCGCTGCACCTGCGCCTGCCGACTTCCCCTGGAATGGATCGAGCGCGGACGTAAGAGACGCTGTAAACGCGGGCGCGTTTTTCCTTTGCCACCAAGACCGCGGGGCTCAGGCCGGCCGGAGAAAGATATCTGTTCGTAGCGGTTGCCCAGCGCCCCCGCAGTAGTCAGCTTTGCAGTTAGAAGCAACAAGGCCTTGACCGGAGCAGACACAGCCTCGCTTTTTGTCCGTCGACCTCGAGGTCAGCCTGCTTTCTTGTCTTCGTCAAGAAGTAGAGTGAGGCACTTGGCGCTTCCTCCGCTTTTCATGAATTCAGAGAGCCGCACCTGGTGCACCTCGTAGCCCCACTTGCGGATTCTCCGGGCCGTCCGCGGACAGCCGGACGGCAGAATCACGTGCTCGGGGAGCGCGACCGCATTGCAAGCGAAGCGCAGAGCTTCTTCCTCCGGCACAGCGTAGCGTTTCTCCGGCGGAAAGTAGTCCTCGAGCACGGCCCGGCCGTAGGAATCAAATGCTGCGGGGAAGAAAATCGCCTCACCGCCCCAGAGCGGACAAAAACATGTATCGAGGTGGTAGAAGCGGGGATCTGTCAGCATAAGCGGAAGGACGCGCTTCCCTAAAAGCCTGCTGAGGGCTTCGTGCGCCGGGAACTCGCTGCGGAAATGATAGCCGAAAAAGATGTCCTCACCGCAGAGAAGTGCATCGCCGGCGCCTTCGAACGGATCTTCGCCCTCAAGATCAACGACCTGATAATTCCGTGCTTCGAAGTAACGGCGGTAATGCTTCTCCTCCCCTCGCCTCTCCCGGTAGCGGAATCGAGACGGCACGAACGTCCTGCCCCACACCATTCCTGCGTTTGCAGTAAAGACCAGATCGGGCAGACCTTCCTGAGGCCTGAGGAGCTCGACCGTGCAACCGAGTTTCTCGGTCAGAAGCTGAAAGAGATCCCACCATTGGTCATGCGCTAAGCGCGAAATGCTGCGCACGCTTCTGCGCATCCACGGATTGATCTCGTATGCAATCGTGAAAAAATCAGGCGGGCACATGAAAAGCCGCGGCACAGCCACCTCCCGGACTTCCGGGCTCAACCCTGCTGGAGGACAGGCTGTTTCCCGGGGACGTTTACTTGCAGTTCACGGGACAGTCCCTCCAGAAAAGAGGCCGCATCCATGGCAAGGCCGACGGCATGTGCAGTGCCCCTGTCAACAAGTTCTGTCAGCCTGTGCGGGCTCAGGTCCACAACCACAGTATGCACGCGGCTTGAAAGAAGATTCCCGGTTGCAATCGAGTGAAGAGCGGTTGCGACCATAACCGCTACTGAAACGCCCTTCAGGTTCTGACGCATGAGCTTCTGAGCCACCAAAATGTCGGTCACCACCTCAGGCAGCGGCCCGTCATCGCGCACCGAGCCTGCAAGTACAAACGGAACCTTGCGCGTTACAAGCGCGTGCATAATGCCGCTTTGAAGAATTCCCTTCTTGATGACCCTGCGTATTGATCCTTCACGGCGAACCAGGTTGATGGCCCGCACATGGTGCTCGTGGCCTGCCGGCACATGCAGCCCGTCCGCGAGTCTCACACCGAGACTCGTTCCGAAAAGCGCGTACTCGATATCGTGAACCGCAAGCGCATTCCCGCTGAAGAAGACGTCAACCCAACCTTCAAGCACAAGAGCCTCGAGAAACGGAGCTCCTCCGCTGTGCACCACGGCGGGACCTGCAACAAAAAGTATCTTGCCTCCTTCCTGCCGCACTCGGCGCATGCGTTCCGCAAGCTGGGCGATCACGGATCGGTGAGGTCGCTCCGGTGAAACGGCGCTTCCCATAAAAGCGAAGGCCTCGCGCGGGCCCCGGTTCTGCTCTTCCTTGTATGAAGCGGTCCTTATACCTTCCCTGCCGCAGACCACCAGATCACCCCGCCTCAACTCTGCAAGAGGCACGCAGCGGGCCGACCGTCCGCTCGGGCTGACCACGATCGCGCAGTCCATTTCCTCGCCGCTTACCGGAATCCACCTGCCCTTAATGAAGATCTCGGTGGGAAGGTTTGTACTGACTGCAAAATCTTCAGGTGCGACCCCGTTGCGCGTCACTTTCTTCACCGCAGCTTCGGTGACCGGAAGCGGCCTGACTCCGAGAAGCGACAGGCCGCCCAAAAGCTCCTGAAGTTGCCTGCGGGTCCTCGTTCCTACGCGCAATCTCGCGTACGAAGGCTCTTCTTTGGCCGTCCCGACCTGAAGCTCCTTGATCTCATACCACCCGCCTGAACCGGTAATGTGATCCAGGACCTTTGAAAGGGTGAGAGAATCCAGAACATGGCCTCGAAGTTCGACTTCTTCGTATACCACTTCAGCACCTCGCATGCATTACGAATGCAGAAAGCATACAGCCCCTACAGGCGGCCCGAAGTCTTCCTCTGCGGCTTCTCTACTGAATGGTATCGGCTTCAGCGCAACAAAGCAGTCGGCCAAAAGATCCACAGGCCCCGTAAGAAGCCCAGATTCTCAGGCTTTCCTAAGCTCAGCGCCTCGAAGCGCTCCCGGCCTGCGGCTCACCCACAGAGTAAGCCCTAAGGCCGAAAAACCTAAGGACCATACAAGCAGGTAGAGACAGCCCGCAGCTACATAATCCCAGGGCAAGGTCAGAATATCCGCGTAAAAGCTCTCCCCGGGCCAAAGCAGTCCGAGATCCGGGAGGAGCACCCCGAGCGGCGCGTCCAGCCACACAGGGATCCCATGCATGCCCTGACGGGCCATGCCCACGCAAAGCACGCCCCATGCAAGGAGGATCCCGCCGATCCGGCCGGCAAGCACAGCCCCCGTCCAAGCAGCAGCGAAGGCCGCAACTCCCATGCACCCGCAGATAAGAAGTGTCTGAATGAGTAGAATATCCTCTGCGGGCAGATCCCACCTCAGCTCACCCGTAGGTGCCCAAAACCACGCGCCGAGGAAAGCTGCAAGACTACCTGTTGCAGCAAGAACCACAGCCCACTGAGCGAAAGAGCTTCCCCGCCGGAAATTTTTCCAAGCACCGCCTGCAACCGCAAGAAGTGAAGCTGAAGCAAGAAGCCCGAATGCGCGCCAATCCGCAAACGCAAGAACCCGGTGCCGCAGGAGCACAAAGCCGCAGCAAAGGACCACGCTTCCGCCAAGAAGCCCTGCAGCAAGAGATCCCGCCCAAGAACCCGCAGCAAAGACCAACCCGCCGTAAGGCCGCAGGGCGAAAAGTCCCATTGAAGAACGCAAGGGCGCAGCTCCTCCGGCTGTTACGATCCCCACAAGAATCAAGCCCAAAAACACCGTTGAAAGTCCGACGTCCCGCAGCAGCGCCTCCTCTTCGTGGAACCCGAATGCGGTACCCACCGGCGCAAGCAGGCAAAGAAGCACCGTGCCTGCAAGAACTACAACCAGAGCGTTCTGCCGCACAGCTCTCAAGAAAGCGCTTCGAAATGCCGCTGCAAAAGCCGCCATTTTCTTATCCTCGGCGCTGCGCCGTTCCCAAGGCGGATTTCGCTCCCGTCCCGGCGGATTTGCTCATACTGCTTCGCACCCGGCGTATGACCGCCTCAAGAGGCGGAACGGTTTCAGGATCGAACGTCGCACGCAGCGCTTCGTTCAAATCCCTTGCAAAGGCAAGATAGGAAGCAGCTTGCTCCTCGTCACCGCGAAGAGAAGCCCTTAAGGCGCTGCCTACAAGCGCCCTCAAAACCGCTTCAAGTTCAGGCCGCGACGCTTTTTCAGGGACAAGCTCGGTTAGAAGCGCCTGAAACACATATTGATCGCACGTAAGATCAGGGGGGATCGTCTGGTCCACGTCACGCAGTGTTTTAAACAAGCCCTCGGCCTCAGCCCGGCGGCCTTCAAGGAACAGCACTGTTACTGCGGTTGCAAGAAACTGTCGGCGGTCGCGTTCAAAAAGTTCTGCCTGGGGACCGTGATACTTATCGCCGGCTACAAGTTCGATAACCTCGCGGTAGTCCCTGTCGATCTTTTCAGCCAAGTGAGCCCTACCACGAAGAAAAAGCCTCCTGAGGCCCCTAAAACGCATGCGCCACAGACTCAAAGCGTCATACCGCACGGCCCCGGGTTTAACGGCCCGCAGTCCTCTACTCGCCCAGAAAACAACAAAGCTCTCCGGCGAATCCACCCCGATGTCCCCGTAACGCTCGTAAACCTGCTCCAAATCCGAAATAGTCAAACCGAATGCGCGGAGAAAGGCTCGGGCCCTCAGGGCGCGGTCATAAAGCTTCAGAACCGGATCCTCCTCGATTCTGCGAAGTATACCGGCGCCTTCTTCCCCGAAGTCCTTCTTCAGCCTGTCGAGCAAAGCTATCCAGTTTTTCTCCTCCGACTTCAGCCCCAGATCTCCAAGCAGTGACTTGAGTTCTTTCACCTCCGGTTGCACGCGGAGCTCATCGAGCAGTTCTTCGGCTTCCACGAATTCCCGGAATCTGTAAGGAGGATCACCCAAAATTTCTCTTACACGCCTGCGCACCTCGGCCCTGTACCGAGGTGCGGCTGAATCAAGGTTTCCCCCGATCTTAAAAGCCCACATCCAACAGATATCGTAATACAATCCGAGTCCCCCCGGATTGGCGGCAAGAGCATCGCGCCACAGAAGTTCAAGTGCAGCCTGCACATACGGCCAGCGCTTTTCCTCCGGAAGCACCGAAGCGATGTTTACACCGAGGTTCCAAGCCTGAAAGCTCCACCCGGCGTCGACCTTACTTTGAAGAGCGGTAAGCCAGCGGGCCAATTCGGCTGCAGCGAAATACTCGCCGCGGTCTTGAAGCTTTTGCGCGCGAAGCCACAGAAAATCCACCAACAACGTGCGAAAGCTTCCCAAGAAAGCGCTTAAGATCTTCACCGAAAGCGGAGGCCCTCCTTCGATCGTAACGATCTCAGTATGGACGGGCGGTTTTCTGGACTGAACCGGCCCCTTCAACAGTGCAGCAAGGCCAAGCAGTGAAACGCTCAAAAGCAGCGTAAGTACCCTGACCCCCCGCTTTTCCATATCAAGTCCTCCGCCCCATCTCGCGCTTTCGGAATATAATCCAGGCAAGCGCAAGAGCGGCACCGCCGCGCGCACACAAGTTCAGAGCGAAATTCTTCAAAGCGGCGCTCAAGGGAATCAGCCTTCCGTCGCCCAGAGCCAAACCAATATCAAAATCGCCCAGAGAAGGAAACGCCTTCAGCACAGCGCTGACAACGAACCGCCACGCCTCCCGAACGGGCAATGGAATGGGCTCCTGAACAGGCCCCGGCCCGTGGTGGTGCTGCAGAGGCCCTGTAAACTCCCTCAGTGCTTCTGTAAAGAGTCCCGCGCCCAAACCTACGATAATGAATGTCATGCCGGCAAGCACGGCAACAGGATACGAAAGCGCAGATCCCGCAAGTACACCGAATGCAGCAAGGGCCCCTGCAACTACAATCGCAACCAACGCCCCCCGCAGCAGGTTCCCCAAGAATCCGGTCTCAGGGACGTACACCGCTATTCCGTCAGGCGGCACAAACGCAACAAGGGCGCGGGAATCACCGGTTTGAGTGACCGCCACCGTGACCGTAAGGGCTCCGTCGGGCTCGATCGCTCCTTGGGGAAGG
>CAZGYL010000198.1:0-8610 GCA_964529985.1 uncultured Planctomycetia bacterium
TACAACCGGTAACAACATTATGGAAGCGGCCATGAGTTTCACGGCCATGCAGTACCGCGGAAGCAATGCGCTTAGATTCAACGAGCTGAATACGGCATACTTACGCGAGCGGATTCTTCTCTCGAGATGAATAAGCTGAGAAGCGCGGGGTGGTGGTTCATGCGGCGAAGCTGCAACAGCGTCACGCGGAAGTCCGAAAGCGGTGTGGCAGCCGCAGCGACGATCTTTAAAGCGGCCTTTGCGCTTCTGCCTTTCCTCTGGCTCTCCGGCCGGAGTCTTCCGGCACCTGCTTTCAGCGACCTTCTCGAGAACGCCCCGCAAGCAGTGCTTGCGACCGTGCTTGAGATAAGTGAAAAAACACGCGGTCGGATACACGGTCACGATCTTCTGTTGAAGCGTGGGGAAGTCCTCTGGGGCGAAGTTCCGGAAACTTTCCGCGCATGGGTCCCTGCTTCAGCATGCAATAGTCTGCCGCTCTCCTCCGAGTTAATCGTCGGCTTACGAAGGCCCCCGGAGAAGCTCGCACGCTTTTTCGGACTCCCTTCGGGGATGTTTCTTGCAGTATCGCTGCTTCCCCCACGCTCAGATTTTGTCTCGGCCCTCAAAAAGCTTCACAACGCCTCGGATTCAAAAGCACTTATTGCCTTGCTTGATGATCCTTCAGCCCAAACCAGGAGAGAGGCGTTGCGGCAATTGTGCAAGCGCTTCCTCCAGAAACCCGACCCGGCCCTGCTTCTGAAGCTTCTTCCACGCGCAGCCCGAGAAAGCGATCCTCAGACGGTCGCCGCATACATGACAACGTTCGGCCACTTTCGTTTCGCGCAGGCTGAGCCGATTGTAACTGAACGTCTTTTGACCGCTCAGGACGAATGCGCCGCAGTGAGCGCTCAGTGGGCGTTCCCGCGCGTAGCTTCGCCCGGCGCATACAAGCGGCTGATACACGCCTATCGGTATTCCGGGCGCAAGGTTAAGAGCCGCATACTGAGGGTAATGGCGGCCTCAAAGCTTCCCGAGGCGCAGGCGCTTCTCACCGAAGCGCTCAACAATGAAGAGACCGCTCTTGCGGCCCTTCAGGCACTCAAGGCGGCAGGAGCACCGGTTGTGCGGCCTGCACTGCGGATAACCGATCCTATTAAAGCGCGCCGGATTAAGAAACTGCTGAGGGAGAAACCTCCGGTGCGCTCAATCCGGATCCAGCGGAAAGGGGTCGAGGAAGGCCGTGGCGATACTCGTTGAAGAAGTACGCAGCTTGTTGAATGCAATCCTCGCCAGGGGGAAGGTGGGCACCATCTGCCTTGGGGACAAGCAGCGTTTCCGCCGCATCTTTCTGGAAAAAGAAAACGCGTATCTGCTTGCGGAAGGCTGCTTGCGCAAACTGGTGATATCCGAAGAGCTGCGTGCCATCCCCAAGCTCTCGAACCGAAAGCTTTTTGAACTGGCCCAGGAATCCCTTCAAACAGGCGAAACTCTTCCGGAGACTCTCCTTCGACGCGGACTGGTGGAGCCGCCGCTCTTCGAGCGACTCTACAGAGTCCAGATCTTGGAGGAAATGTTGGATGCCATCTTCACCTGCCGCGGCTCACTTCAATTCTTCGAAGGAGAAGTGCCCGATGAGCTCATCGATCATGAAGGATACGCTGCGCGCGTTTTCGTAACCAGAAAGCAACTGCGGGAGGCCATTTCGGCGAGAGAAAAGGAGCTCCATGCGATTCGGGAGATCATCCCTTCCATGGAGGAGGTTTTCGTTCCGGCTGAACGCGGCCTGGCAGCGCGCAGGGAGGCGGACGATTTCGTCCTTGTAACCCTTCTGGACTTGATCGACGGCTTCCGCACGGTACGCAACCTGGTGCGCGACGCCCCCTTCTACGAAGCCTTCGTTCTCAAAAAGCTCGCCCTTTTTCTCACTCAAGGCTTGATCAAGAAAACGGTTCTTCCCGAGCTCAGCACTTTAAACCCTCACACCATGACCCCGGCTGAGGCCTCCCACTACTTGGGTCTCTTTGAGCAGGCGGTGAAATACGCGGCCGACGAAGTCGCCGCCCGCGAAAAACTCGCAACGGTTTATCTTGTACTTGACCGCAACCACGAAGCCGGACTCCAGTACCGGATTCTCGGTGACCGTTTTGAAGCGATGCGGCGCTTCGATCAAGCGGTCGAAGCCTACCGCAAAGCACTCACACTTGACCCCAAGGATGGGAAAACCAGGGACAAGCTGAGCGAATTGTATGCAAAAATGGCCCGCCGTGCGGCTTCTCAAGGAAACGTGCAGGAAGCCCTGGAGCTGCTGGGCGAATCCCTTGAGGTCGATCCGGCCCGCACCGAGACTCACCTTGCCCTCTTGGAGCACTACCTGGCCGCGGACAACACCGCGGCGGTACGAGCACTGCTTGACCGCGCCGCCGCTTACGGTGCTGCAACCGGTGACTGGCAACCGACCCGACATATTTGCGCCAAACTGCGGGAAAGCGGGCGGGCCGATATCTCGCTTCAGAAAAGAATCGCAAATCTCCTTCTTGACATGGGAGACCGCGAAGGCACGATCCAGGTTATGCGCAATATCGGCGCTGCATACCAGCGACGCGGAGATCTCGCAAGAGCGCGGAAGGTGTACGAGAAAATCCGGCGTCTTGATCCCAGCGTCCGCCTTCCCGCCCTCAAACACGTTGCCGGAGCGCAGGCGGGCCCATCTCGAAAACGCCGCAGAACCCTGTCGTGGAAAGCACTCTGCGCCGTTCTTGTGCTTGCGTTCGTAGTCTTTCAACTGATAAGTATCGTAGGTTATTTCACGGTTGCACGCGCTGAAGGGGCGGAACAAACGGAGATCAATCTCCGCCGGCTTGCACACCGGCTGCCCTTCAGTCTCGGCGCACTCCTTGCTGAACATGAGGCCGCCAAACTGAACCGCCTGCGTGCCGAAAGCAAACAGACAAAGGAAGATCACTTCACCCGACTTCTTCAAATGGCGGCAACGCAGGAAGAAATCGGAGACCTTGAAGGCGCGCGGGAGATTTACAAGAAAGTCGCGGAGCGCGGTACACTGGTGTTGCGAAGCGAGGCCAGGAAGCGCTTGGAGGCGCTGCAGGTGCAGGAGGAGCAAGCAGCGGCTTTGCTTGAAAAAGTGCGCAAACTTGAGGCCGCGGGCAAACACGAAGAAGCATTCAACGCTGCGCAGGAGCTTATAGAACGCTACGGTACAACCCGTAGCGCGGCTCATGTTTTCTTTCCGATCCAGCTTTTCACCGAACCTCAAGGCGCCCAAGTTCTTATCAACGGCGAGGTGCGCGGCAAAACCCCAATGGTGGTACACGCGTTTCTTGCAGAACCCCTTACCGTGGTGCTGCAGCACAAAGGCTGCAGAGCAAAGACGGTAAAGATCGAGCCCACAGCCTCGCCCAAGGTGTTTGTGCGCCTGAGCCGAGCCGAGCGCTGGCGCACCACGATCCGCGGGAAGACCAGAAGGGCTGCAGCAACGCCTGACGGAATCTGCTACGTCGCGCTTGCCGACGGCTCGGTGGTCCGGTTGCGTGTAAGCGACGGATCGACGATCGGAGATTTCCATCCGCCGGAAGCAACCGATGTGGCTTCAGGCCCCGTCGCGTTGGGCCGCACAGTTGTTTTTGCGACCAACGACGGAAGGATTGCTGTTTTCGGGCCCACCAAGACCGAGATCTTCGACGCTGAGGCTCTAGTGAAGGGACCCCTCGTTCCATACCGGACAGAGGCGGTTTTCTTCCCGGCAAGCAAAGGAGTGTTGAAGGCCTTCTCGGCCAAGAGGGATACGACGCTTTGGGAGGCGGCGCTTCCGGGCGGCTCAGCCGTCCAGCTTGTTGTGACAGGTGAAGTTGTTTTAGCGCTTCTGAAGGGCGGCTCCCTTGCAGCTTTTTCAGCTGCTACAGGCAGAAAGCTGTGGGAGAAGCCGGAGGTGCAAGTAGAAAACGTACACATTGCCGCAGTCGACGAAGCCGTTGTCAGAGCAGCGGGGCGGAAAGCGGCGGCGTTTGATCCTGTAAACGGTTCCGTCCTCTGGCAGACGGAGCTGCCTGAAAGCGTAACGCAGGTGTTGCCCGACCGGCCCACACTATGGATTGCAGCCGGGAAGGAGCTTCTTGCTGTAGACGGAAGAAGCGGGGAGGTAACCGGGCGCACCGAGCTTCCGGGCACACCGAAAGCTCTGGCCCGCACCCGTAGGTATATCGCTGTATGCTTGGATTCCGGGGAGATCACAGCCTTCGACGCAGCGACTCTTCAGCGGGCCTGGTACTACAAAAGCCTGCGGCCTGTGAAAGACATACTCGGAGCCGGCGACAAACTCCTCGTACTTGAGGGGAAAAAGTGGCTTGTTTGCCTCGAGGAGTAAGAAGCTACCTTCAGCCTTTTTGTGAGACGACCTCTTCAGGCCTCGGCGGGGGCTTCTTTACAAGGCCGCGTTTAAGGCAGCGCGTGCAGACCTTGATCCTCTTGACCTGCCCGTTTACATAGGCACGGACCCGCTGGACGTTGGGCTTGAAAGTCCGGCGGCTTTTGCCTGTTATTTTGCGGCCCACACCGCCCTTGGCCTTTGCCAAGCCGCGCCGGGTTATCTGATTGCCGAATGCGGTTGAGCGGCCGCAGATTTCGCACCTGCGTGACATTGTAAGCCTCCGTGGGGCCTTTGCTCTTTCTGAAGACAGGCTGTATCCCCGGTCACCTACATCGGCCTCCGGGCACGAACCATTTAGTTTACCCTCCCTGCTGCGGTTTTCAAGCCCGGTCCGGCGGGCTCTTCAGAAGGGGCCGCCGGGTGCCGATAACAGAAGGTGATATGTCTGAGAAAAGCTCTGCATACCCAAACCTGGAAGCCCTCCTTGACCTGCAGCTGCCGGTCATCGTGGTGCTGGCTGAGAAACAAGCCACCCTGGAGGAGGTCCTCAACCTCGCTCAAGGGGGTATCATTGTCTTTAAGAAGCACAACTCGGAGCCCCTTGATCTGCTGGTCAACAACCAGCGGATAGCAACCGGGAAAGCCGTGAAAGTCGGGGAGAAGTTCGGGCTGCATGTCCGAGGAATCGAAAGCCCCCGGGAGACCCTCCGTAAGATTATGGAGGGATGAAGCCACAGAGCCTTTCCCTCCAGCAAGGCTGTTCTGCGGCTGCTTCAGCGCCTTTCCGGCGCTTCTTGAGGCCCTTCCGGAAGAGCTCGAGCAGCAGATAGGCCCCATTGAAGAACGCAGTGCTCCGCTTGCCTTCCCGGAGACAAGGCGCTACGGCCGCTCAATGGGCAGCGGCCTGACGCGCATATTCTTCGTTTTCAAGGGGCTTTATCCCCAGGACTGCCTTGCGGAGATCAAGCTCCTTACCTGCGGGATCGAAGAGAAGATCGCCCGGAGCGGCAAGTGGCCGGCGGCTCGGCCCGTAAACCTTGATCCGGGACTTCTATGCGAAGGGCGACTCGTTCTGGCAAGCACCAAGGACAGGGGGCACCGATTGCCGCGGCGGTCGGGCATCTACGAAGAGGTCACCCTGCTGTTCCACAAGGGCGCTTTTCGGCCCCTTCCATGGACCTATCCCGACTTCAGGGAAGCACCCTGCCTCCAATTCTTCGAAGCTGTGCGGGCGCGCTTCATGCAAGAGACGCGCGAAATCCGCAGAGTGTACAGGACGCGCGCCGAGAACCTTGCGCGCAAATGGGAAAGAAACGACCGGTAAGAGAACCCGGAGCCTTTGTTCAATCCCGCGCAAGCACAAGTACCCCGACCGAGCACGCCCCACCCCGCAGCAGGACCTCTGCGCAAGCCCGGGCCGTGCCTCCTGTGGTAAGCACGTCGTCTATAAGCAACAGGCGCTTGCCGGCTACAGCCTCCCGCCTGCGCAGCCTGTATCCCCTTCTGGACAGCTTAAGCCTGTCTGAGCGTCCCTTTCGGGTCTGTCGCAATCCCCAGGGAGGCCGGCTGAGGGCTTTAACCACTGCAATACCGGTTTGCCGGCTGAGCGCTCGGGCCAGGGCCGAAGGCAGGTCGCTTCCCCGCAGAACGCTGCGTGCAAGCGCAGCGGGGACAGGAACAAGCCCGTGGGGCCGATAAGCTCCGAGAACCGAAACCGCCTGCTTGACAAACAGCCTTTGGAGCAGCACCAGGAATTGCCACCTGCCGTGAAACTTGTACCCCAGAAGGCAATCACGGAGAGGAGATTCATAGGCGTAAGCCGCCCAAAGACCGGCGAATCCGGGAAGCAATCCGCTTCGAGGCACTGCCGGAGCCTGCACCGGACCTGCAAGTGCCAGCCGAAGGAGCGCGCGTGTGCAGGAGGCGCACAAACAAACCCCGAGCGCAGCCCGTCTGAGTTCCGTTTCGCACACAAGACACGTCCGGTTTCCGAGCAATCGGAGGAATGGTTCCAGCAAAGCGGTCAAGCGGACGGCCGCTGCGCGCACCCGCCCGGGCGCCGAGGTGGTTTGGAACGAACTTACGTCCGCCATCGTATGCTACCCAAACTAAAGGGTCTTCCACACCGAGCGCTTGTTGCAAACTTCGGGCCCAAAAAGTATAAACAGATAGCTGAGGTCCGAACCTTTCGGATTTCGGACCCTCCAGCTGAAATTTCCGGCGGCGTAGCTCAGGGGTAGAGCAAGGGACTCATAATCCCTGTGTCCCCCGTTCGAATCGGGGCGCCGCTACCAGAGACAAGAGGGCCGCTTCCCGCAGGGAGGCGGCTCTTTTCGCACCGGGACTTGCCACCGAGAGCGTACTTCCGTACTATCCGGGAACCGCCGCTTAAAAAGCGTAAGAGGTCCGCCGCTCGGATAGGCGGCCGGAAGGTGTGTACATGGTGCTTCCTGTTCTGCTTGTCACCGGCTTGTATTTCGCTGTGAGCATTTCTGTGGGCTTTTGGGTCGCCCGCAGGGAACGCAACGTCCCGGATGACTACTTTCTGGCCGGCAGGCGCCTTCCTTGGTACGCGGTCGCCATGTCAATGACCGGCTCCAACATAGGCACCGAGCATTTTATCGGCATGGTGGGGACCGCCTACGCTTTCGGCCTTGCACCGGCCACTTTTGAATGGGGTAATTTCATACCCTATTCGATCCTCATGTGGATCTTTCTACCTTACTTCTTCAGAAAAAAGTTGTATACGATTCCTGAATTTCTCGAGCGGCGTTACGGTCCTCCTACGCGCGCGGTCTTTGCAGGCCTCAGCCTCCTTCACATGGTTTTCGCGGTTTTGACGCCCGCCCTTTACGCAGGCGGACGGATCCTCTACGAAATGATCGCAAGAAAACCGCTTATCGTCTTTACCTCCGGAACTGCGGCAGGAGGAGCCGATTTCGCTTCCGGCCCTTTTTCAGCCTTTGCAGGCTGTACCCTTCTTATCGCTGCAGCAACAGCCGCCTACTGCATTTACGGCGGGCTTCTGTCGGTGGTGTGGACTGATGTGCTTCAGGTGGCTATTCTTGCTGCAGGCGGTGCCTTGCTTGTGATCCTCGGGATCCACGACGCAGGAGGATTCAGTGAGGTCGTACGCCGCAATCTGGAAGCGGATCCCACCAGATTCAGCTTGATCCTGCCGGCCGATCATCCGGTTTCTCCTTGGACCGGAGTAGCCACGTTTTGGTTCACCCTTTCTCTATGGTATGTGGGAACGAATCAGTTTTACATTCAGCGCTGCCTTGGGGCCCGCAGCGAATGGGATGCCAAGATGGGCGTTGTTGCATGTGCGTTCATGAAGGTCTTTCTACCCCTTATCATCGTCTTCCCCGGGCTTGTGGCTTTCGCCAAGTTCGGACCCGGGCTTCCAAGGGACGCTGTTTACGTCAAGATGATAAACACCTTCCTGGGAACGGGTTTTTACGGGGCGCTGGGACAAGGACTCCTTTTGGCCGCGCTGATAGCGGCGATAATGAGCACGGTCTCAAGCGTGCTTAACTCCTCTTCCACGATTTGGTCGGTTGATATCTACAAGAGGCACCTTCGGAAGGATGCTTCCGACGAGCGGATCGTTCGGGTCGGCCGTTGGACCACCTTTGTAATCATCGTGATCGGAACGGTTTGCGCCCCTCTTCTTCTGTGGTGGCGGCAGGGCATTTTCCTTTACATACAGGATATGGCGGCCTTCTTCGCGCCCCCCATCTCCGTCATATTCCTGGCAGCCTTTCTCTGGCGCCGCGCGCACGGGCGTGCTGCGACGGCGACCTTGATAGGAGGCATCGTGGCGGGCATCGCGCTCAAAGCGGCGGCTGAGCTTGCGGGGAAGGCAGGCGGAGGAGGTCTGGAGAGCTTTTTGGAATTCTGTAAGCCTCTTCTCAACAGGGCCGCGGTCACGTGGTTTCTTTGCGCCGGCTGCCTTGTGATATGCACTTACATACTGCGGCCTTCGCCGCGGGAAAGGCCGGATCCGGAAGCGATCTGGAACCTCAGGTGGGCGCGCCTGCCTGAAACCGAAAGGCCCCGGAACCGAGGCTTTCGGAATCTGCTCTTCTGGTGGCTACTGATGGTCGCCGTTTCAACCAGTCTTTTTATCATCTTCAGGTAGCGCAAACGGAGGTGGGGAAACAAGGCGGACTTTCAAGGCGTCAGTTAAGGTGGAAGAAAACTCAAGGCAAAGGTGCGGGAGGGAGTCTATGAGACTGCAGTGGAGC
>CAZGYL010000199.1:0-8591 GCA_964529985.1 uncultured Planctomycetia bacterium
GGCACTTCGGCATACCGGGCAATTGGCTTGCGATGCCCTGCTTCGGTCGCGGAAAGCTTGTCGGGGTAATTGTGCTTGGAGGGAGGCCCGAGCGTTACGGCTCCTCCGACCGTGCGGTTGCAAGAGAACTGGGGGGCTTGGTTGCGGTGGCGGTTCTCGAGCATCACGCTCAGCATGCCAAAGTTCAAGCCGAGGAGGCGGTCAAGCGGGCAAGGCAAGCGCGCAGCAAGTTGGTAAGCATGGCCCGCGAGCTTTTCTTTTGCAGGAGCGTAAGCGAGGCCTTTGAAAGGACCGGTCGCATGCTCCTTGAGATCACGCGGGCGAAAGCCGCTTTGCTTTATGTGGCCGAGGAGGATGATAAGTATCTTGAACTTGCAGGAGTGCAAGGGGCGCCGGGACGCTGCGGCGGCCTTTTGTCTAAAAGGGTGCTTCTGGAAAGTGATCACCCCGTTGCAAAAGCGTTCGCGAGCAGGAAGACGATCTTCTTAAGGCCTCCATCGGGGGGGCCGCCGAGCAAGAGGCGCCCCGCAGACGTCTGGCCCGAGCTTGAGGGGCCTGTGATCGTCCTTCCGCTTGTAACCGACTCCGCCTGTTACGCCGTCGCGTTGTTCTGCTTCAGAGAGCCCGGGGAACCAACCGAGCAGCAGCTTCAGATCGTCAGGTTTACCGGTGCCCAGCTCGCCGCTTACCTCGGACGCCTGAGGGCCGAAGAAAAGGTCCTGGAATCGGAACAGCGGTTCCGCTCGTTGGTTGAGAATTCGCTTGTAGGCGTGTACCTGATTCAGGACGGGGTATTCAGGTACGTTAATCCCCGTATGGCTGAAATCTTCGGCTACAAGCAGGAGGAACTCATCGAAAAGAAGGGGCCTCGTGATGTTGTAGCCCCGGAGGACTGGCCTCTTGTGCGCGATAATCTGGCGTGGCGGGTTCGCGGCGAGGTCGAATCGATCAACTACACGTTCAAGGGGATGCGCAAGAACGGCGAGCGTTTCGATGTGGAAGTTTTCGGGTCCAGGGCGATGTACAGGGGCCGACCGGCTGTGGTCGGAACTCTTGTCGACATAACGGATCGGAAGCGACTTGAGGAAGAATTGGCGCGCGCGCAGCGTCTGGAGGCTGCAGGCCGTGTGGCGGGACAGATTGCGCACGATTTCAACAACCTGCTCTCTCCGCTTACAGCTTATCCGGACTTGATCCGAATGCACCTTCCTCCCGATCACCCTGTTGTTCCCATGGTCGACCAGATTCAGGAAGTGGCCAGAAGAATGGCCGACATCAATCAAGAGCTTCTTACGCTGGGGCGTCGCGGTCGATACTCCATGGAAGTAGTGCACCTGGATACGGTTCTCCAGAAGGCTCTTCAAGCGGTCGATCTGCCGCGGGGTGTGGTTCTGAGCAAAGAGATCGGAAGGGATCTGCACCCGATAAAGGGCAGTGAGGCCCAGCTTATAAGGGCGATTTGTAACCTGTTGAACAATGCGATCGAGGCTATGTGCGGCGTGGGCCGACTGACGATCACGGCGGACAACGTGTATCTTGACAAGCCTCTTCGGGGTTACCAGACGGTCGCCCGAGGTGAGTACGTGCGCGTGGTGATAAAGGATACCGGCTGCGGAATCAAGCCGGCCGATCTGCCTCGAATCTTTGATCCTTTCTTCACAACAAAACGTGCGGATAAGCAGCGCGGCTCGGGGCTCGGGCTGAGCGTGGTGAGAGCGGTCATGGAAGACCACAATGGATATGTGACTGTAAGAAGCAAACCGGGCAAAGGAACCGCTTTCAGTCTGTATTTCCCGATCGCCCGGGAAATCGTCGTTGTACCTTCCAGGACCGAAGACCTGCCGCGCGGCAACGAGAAAATTCTCGTCGTTGATGATGATCCTGTCCAGCGGGAGGTGCTGAGCCGCCTCCTTCGTGCGCTCGGTTACGAAGTTTCAACTATTGCAAGCGGGGAAGAGGCGGCCTCCTTTGTGAAGCACAACCCGCAAGATCTCCTGCTGGTGGATATGGTGATGGAGGGAATCGACGGGGCGGAGACCTTCCGTAGGGTGCGTAAAGTGAATCCGAAACAGCGTGTCATTCTTTTGAGCGGATACGCCGAATCGGGACGAGTGGCTGAAGCGCTTAAGGCGGGCGCCGCCAGGCTGCTGCGCAAACCGGTGGATTTGAAGGAGCTCGCTGAGGCGGTGAGAAAGGAGCTGGACCGCGGGTAGACAATGCGGCTGCAGGAGAAGCGGAACCGAAGGGTTTTGAAAAAACGAGGCTTCAAGCGGAGTTGATTCCTATGGACGGTCTGCAATCGCTTCCTGAGGTGGTTCGCCAAGCGGTTACAAGGTACGTGAAAGAGGCCGAAGAGCTGCGTGTCCGCGGGAGGTCCCGTCCCCCGAGGGTGATTACGGTCGCCCGTTCGTTCGGAGCTCGAGGAGCCGAAGTTGCAAGACGCACCGCGGACCTATTGGGCTGGCAGTTTTGGGATCGAGAAATACTCGATGTGCTTGCCAGCGAATCGTGCAGGGATCTTGAGGGCTGGATGTTCGAGTCCCTGGACGAACGGGGCAAAGGGACCGTGGCCTCAATTCTGTCATTCTGCATTTCGGACGTTGACGAACATGCTTATATGTATCTGTTGGATCGTGCGATTGTACTCATTGCTCAGGAAGACGCAGTTATTGTAGGCCGCGGCGCGGATCTGATCCTGCCCAACGCTTTTCATGTTTTCATAACCGCTTCACTTGAGCGCAGGGTGGCCGAAATCGCGGCCAGGCGGAAGCTCTCTCGGCGCGAGGCGCACCGGTTGGTGCGCCGCCGGGATCGAGAGCGCCGGCTGTTCCGCAAGCGCTTCGCCGCATGTTGCAGAGGCAGACGCAAGCCTTTCGAGGTGCCTTTCGACCTTCAAATAAGCACCGACCGGATGGACCTTGACACAGCAACCGAGACGCTTCGCACGGCGGCGTTGGCCTTCTTCGAGTTTCGTGAAGCAGCAATGCGGGAGGAATCTACTTCCAGCCGGCCGGATCAACGTCCGGAAAGTTATCCATGAGCCTGCGGCGGTAAGCGTCAATGAGTGACGTTTTCGCTTCCGAGAACTTCATGGTTACTTGTCGCTCCACCGCGTAGCGCCGCCAAGTGACCGCTTCGTTCTGAACTTCCTTCGCACCCACGATGAAGATATTGGGAATCTTCTGAATGACGGCGTTCCTTATCTTTTTCTTGAACATATCGGCGCCCGTGTCGGCTTCGGCCCGCAGCAGCTCCTCCCGCAGCTCTGCAGCCAGTTTTTCAGCGTACTGGTTGAAGCTTTTGGCCACGGGGACGATCCGTACCTGGATCGGGGCCAGCCATGTCGGGAAAGCGCCCCCGAAGTGCTCGAGCAGAAAAGCGATCATCCGCTCGTGAGTGCCGAGCGGAGCTCTGTGAATGATCATGGGGCGCTGCCTGCTTCCGTCCGGCGCTATGTAAGTAAGGTCGAAGCGCTCGGGCATCGCAAAATCAAGCTGGGTGGTTGAAGCCGTCTCTTCGCGCCCGATGACGTTGCGCATCTGGTAGTCGATCTTAGGGCCGTAAAAGGCCGCCTCCCCGACGCGCTTCTCGTAGGGAAGCCCGGTTTCTTTCAACACTTCCTCCACGATCGCTTCGGAGCGCCGCCACATTTCAATGTTTTCAATATACTTCGCTTTATCTTTGTCATGGAGCGAAAGCCTGACCCAGTAATCTCGTATCCTGAAAAGATCATAGTAGAAGCGGTGAAGCTCTATCGTCGCTTTGAACTCTTCTTTCACCTGGTCGGGGGTGCAGTATATATGCGCGTCGTTCATGCACATGCCGCGCACGCGGAGCAATCCCGCAAGCTCCCCTGATTTTTCGTAACGGTAGCACTCGCCGTACTCGGCCAGGCGCAGCGGAAGCTCGCGATAGCTGCGCGGCCTGGAGGCGTAGATTATGTGGTGATGGGGGCAGTTCATCGGCTTGAGGTAGTACTCCTCGTCATCAAGAGTCATGGGAGGAAACATGCTGTCACGGTAATAGGGAAGGTGTCCTGAGCGGTGGTAAAGCTCAGCGCGGGTTATATGGGGCGTGGCCACGCGCTTGTAGCCCGCCCGGAATTCCATTTCCTCGGCCAAGCGCTGGAGTTCCTGCCTGATGACCGTGCCGTTGGGAAGCCAAAGGATCAACCCCCGCCCCACTTCATCGGATATGTGGAAGATCTCAAGCTCCTGGCCCAGCTTGCGGTGATCGCGCTTTTGAGCGAGGCGTAGTCTTTCAAGGTACGCCTCAAGAGCCTTCTTGGACGGCCAGGCCGTCCCGTAGACGCGCTGCAGTTGCTTCTTCGTCTCATCCCCGTGGAGGTAGGCTCCCGAAACCTGCATGAGCTTGAAAGCTCCGATTTTGCCGGTCGAAGGCACGTGAGGTCCCCGGCACAGATCCTCAAAATCCTTGCCCGGCTCTCCGGTCACATAGAACGAGACGGGTTCCCCGGGGGGAATGGCTTCGAGGTTTTCCAGTTTGTACGGGTTGTCGGCGGCGCGACGCCGGGCTTCTTCTCTCGGCAATTCGATCCGCCGGAAAGGCTTGTCCGCGGCCGCGATTTTCGCCATCTCCGCTTCTATGGCCGGGAAGTCTTCGCTTGAAAGAGGCCTGTCAAGATCTATATCGTAATAAAAACCATTTTCCACAGGAGGACCGTAAACCAATTTGGCTTCGGGGAAAAGCCGCACGATGGCCTCGGCCATGACATGGGCCGCCGAGTGGCGGATGAGCTGCAGGGCGTCGGGGTTGAGGTGATCGATGTCATCTTCGGCCACACCCGGCGGAACCGCCGTGACGATAGACAGCTCTCCCCCTTCGGTAAGCGGACGGTCCAAATCGAGCAATTTTCCGTTGAGCTTCACGGCCAACGCGTCCCGCGCCAGGCGCTTTCCGATTTTCTCTGCGATCTGCCTTCCGGTGGTTCCCGCCGGGAACGACACGGTGCTTCCGTCCGGGAGAATGAAGTCCAACTGCTCGGTTGCTTTCTCAGTATCAGCCATCAGCAGGCCTCCGTTTGACCTAATCCTACGCCCTGCGTTCTCGGGAGGGCACAAGACCCGGCACAGCCGGGAACCTCTTAGCATATCGTCCTCATGGGCGTGTGCAATAAGGGGTGAGGCGGGAGCGACTATGCGGTGCGGCGCCTCAAAATGCCGCCGCACAGCTTGATGCCCAGAGCGCAGGAGCGGTACGGTGTCTCAAGCGAGGAGGGTCCGTGTGATTGAAGCTCAGAGAGGAGGAACCCTGAATCGGCTTTACGGTTTTGTAAGGGCGGCCGGGAAAGCTGTACCGCCGGGTTGCGTCCTGTGGATTCTCTCGTGCGCCGGCAGGGTTGTTGTGCCCCTGCTTGCCGCCGGTGCCGTCAGGGGCTTCTTCTCCGACGAACGGGCGGCTTTCAGCCTCAGGCTCCAGCGCAACGCCGTGGCATTTTGCGTGGTTGTCGGAGCGGCGCTGGCCGAAAGGCTGCTGCACTTCGGGGGGCGGCTCCGCGCACTCAGGGCCTCGGGTTTCAAAAGAGAACCGGCGGGATGGCTCAGCGGGCTGGGCGGCCGGGCGGCTTTGGTTGCGGAGTTTCTTTGCGCCCTTCTGGTGACCGTTTTTCTTGTTGCGACCGATTGGTTCGCAGGCTCGGTGCTTCTTCTTGCAGCTTTGTCTTGGGCTTTTTGCTTGGCCGAACCGGGCGCTGCGGGTGGTCCTCCCCCACCATATGAACCGCTTGATCCTGAAAAGCAGATCCGACGCCAACTCATTCTCGGCACGGCGGCGGTCTTATCCTTCTCAATCCTGTTTCTTGTTCTTGCAGGACGCTGCGTTGAGGGACAACTGGCGGCGGCAGAGCTTTCTGCTTGCGTGCTTTGGAGCTTCTATCTGTTCGGAACCCTGAAATTTCTCAAGAACTCAGGCGCCTTGGAGCTTGCGGGGGCCCGGCCGCAACGCGTATCCGAGCCCGCAGAGGAGCCCTCGCTAAGCCCGCCGAGCGGCCCGTCGTGGCGCGAGGAACCGAAGGTGCCTGCGAAGCTCTTCGAAGGACCTGGCCGGATCGTTGTCAAGCAGGAGGATTTTCTGCTGCGCGCTGAAAATGTCTCGCTTGCCCAACCAAGCGGTATGGAGCCGGTTGCGTGCCTCAACTTCGCTCTTCCCAGAGGGGCCACAGCGACCTTCCGCTCGGAGGATCCCGTGAAGCTTGATCTTGTGCGGGATCTGCTTGCAGGCCTGAGGCCGCCGGCAAGAGGGAGGCTGTTTGTTTCGCCTGAATTGTGCACGGAGCAGGGTCGTTTCCGCACGCATATTTTGGAAAGCACCGAAGGCCTTCCGGGCGCAACGCTTCTTGACGTCCTGAGGGCGGGTCGCCCCGAAGCTTCTGTAAGCGAAGTGCTTCAAGCGGCCGCCAGAACAGGGGTCGATCTTTTTCTGCCCTTCCTGCCGGCCGGACTTGCCACGTATACCGACGGCGGTGATCTTATCCTTTCGCCCGGGCAGCAAGCGCGGATCAAGGCGGCTTCGGTTCTGCTTGCACCGCCGCCTCTTGTTGTACTTGACAGGGTTCTTGAGAAGTGCGATCCACGCTCGCGCCGGCTTGTTTGGGAGGCTCTTTCCCGGGAAGCGGGGCAACGACACATGACGCTTGTTGTTCTTTCTACCGAAAGGAGGCCGCCCGAAGATGTCAATTACGAAATAGTACTATAAATTTTGCTTCACTGAACTGGGAATTCGGAATTCGTTGACGGGTGTAAGACTTGTGGAGGTGAGGATGTCCGGTTCCGGGACTTTTCGGTGCGGCGGTTCGGTCGGTAAAGAAATATTTTTGGTGATTTTCTTAGGCCTCCTGTGCCTTTCAGGGGCGGCCCCGCGGAATAAAGGGCCCGCTGTTTTTCAAGTGGCTGTTTGTGATCTTGACCGCGTTTTCGCCTCTTATCGGAAATGGAAGGATATGCTGGAGATACTCAAGCTCCGCCGGAAGAAGAAGCAGGCCGAGGTGGATCGTCTATGCGAGGAGCTTAAATCGCTGCGGCAGAAAATCAAAGAGGCGGCCCCGGACTCCCCAGGTTACACCGACCTGCAGGCCGAACTTATCAAGAAGGAAGCTTTCGCCAAAGCGGCCCTCCGGCAATACGAGATGGAGCTCCAGCAATCGGAGCAGAGGCAGTACGAGGCGGTACTTAGGGAGGTGATCTCGGCTCTTTCGGCGCTTGCTGAGGAGAGAGGGATTTCGGTGGTCTTGCAGCGGACGTTGAATCTCCCTGACGCCAGGTGGGATTGCGTCTTGTATGCCGAGCGGTCGGTGGATCTTACGGAGCCCTTGATCCGGCGCTTGAACGAGGGGTATTCGAAACGGAAAAAATCATAAGGACCGAAGGGGGCGATTGGGCCGGAGACCGGGCCATTTTCCGGGCTCTGTTGCTGCAGCAGGGCGCCGAATCTGGAGTCGAAGGCGCGGGGCGGGTATAGTTTGCTTTTCTCGGTGGACGGTGCGGGAAGGGGGCCTGAAACGTGCACTTTCCGCGCAGAGCAGGCCGGATTTTCCGGGAGGCAAGGAAGTGAGAGTCGTTTTGCTGCGCCCTCCTGTGCGGACCGCACTTTTGCTCCGGGTGCGCCGCACTCCATGGCGGTATCCACTGCGGCTTGCATCCGTTGCGGCGGTGCTGCGCGAAGCGGGCGCTACCGTGGGATTTGTGGATTGCCCGCTCTGGGGTTACGACGAGCGCGCGGGTGCAGGAGCTGTATTCGAGTTTCACCCGGATATCGTTTACGCAGAGATCGATCGCCGGCATGCAGCCGATCAGTTGAATTTCCTGGTGAAACTGAAGGACCTGGGGGCTATTCGGGTTGTGCTGGGCGGCCCGTGGGCTACACGCAACTGGGAGGAGGTTCTGAAAGCGTGGCCGGCCGTGGACGCAGTTGTGGTGGGAGAGGTGGAAGAGACCTTCCTGGACCTGCTTGCAACTTGGCAGGAGGGCCGCAGCGGGGCGCGCCTCCCGGGCGTGGCGGTGTTAATCGGAAAGCGACCCGTCGTCGGCCCTGAACGCGCTCCCATTTCGGACTTGGACGGTTTGCCGTATCCGGATCGTGTGACAGTGCCCCTGCGGGCATATAACGCCGGCCGGCTTCAGGCGCGTTTTTTCGCACCTGTTGCCGCCGGAAGAGGTTGTCCGCGCAACTGTGTTTTTTGCAGTGCTTTGAGCCGGGGCTCTCCCGTAAGGCTTCGAAGCCCCGGGCATGTAAGTGGAGAGGTTGAGGAGCTCGTTCGGCAATACGGGGTCGGGGAGATCGGGTTCGTGGATCCGGCCCTCAACGCGAACGAACAATGGGCGTCGGTCCTGGCCGACACACTGGCCTCCTGCGGCGTGAGCTGGCGCTGTACCGCGGTTGCAGAGAAGTTTACCCGCGAGCTGGCACAGGTTTTCAGGCGCGGCGGGTGCAAGGCTGTAACTTTCGGTCCTGTGAGCCCCACTGAGGAAGGCATCGAGCAGCTCGGAGTTCTTCAAGGGCCTGAGGAGGTAAAGCGGGCGGTCGATTGCGCCTTGGCCGAAGAGCTCCGCGTTGAGCTTCAAGTAGTTTTTGGA
>CAZGYL010000200.1:0-8575 GCA_964529985.1 uncultured Planctomycetia bacterium
CTGCAAACTCAAGCTCCTCGCAATACTTCAGAGCCTGCTGCCAAACCACCGCGCCTTCTTCGTTCGGATCGTAACGTGCAGGGGGCATGGGAGGCTCCTTGAACCACATAAGGCCTGTTGCAGCATCCACCACCGTACCGTCCCCTCGATCGTAAAACCTGCCCCGCCGGGGCCTGCCGGAAAGATAAGCCCCGTCCTGCCCCGGATACCGCGCTATATCGCAAGGAGCAGGCACGATCAGGCCCGTCGGCTCCGGTGGATCGTAGCACGTGGTAATGCCTGTATCCGGCAGGCACGATTCGCATGGACCGCTCGTACCCCCTCGAACGCAAAGGACAAAATGGAGGCCGAGGTGTGGCCCCCCACGTACATCCTGACAACAATCTCCGTACATACTGCCCACGCCGACTTCATTCCTGTAGCATTCCCAATAACTGGAAGTCCAATAATCCCATGCTCCGTAACCCGACCAGTTCACCGGAACATGCCTGTCCCGGAAGATCTCATCGATAGAAAGTGCGGCAGGCCCGGTTCCCCATTGCGAAATTAAGGTCACAAACTCAAGGGCGTTCGGAAGCCTCCAGTCCGTATAACCGGCCAGCTCAAGCTCGTCGCAGTACTTAAGCGCCATGTCCCAGTGCACGTGACCGTATTCGTCGGGATCATATACAGCAGGCGGAAACTCAGTGTGCTTCTGCCACATAAGTCCGGTACAGGAATCCGTCACTGTACCGTCACCGTTGTCTACAAACCGGCCAGGACCACCACAGCCTTTCCGGTAGTACCCATCCTGGCCGGGCCATTGCGGATCGTCGCACGGAATTTCGCCCTTATCCGGATGATAGCATTTGGTAATACCCGTTGCAGGAAGCCGGCACGGTTCGCAGGGATAACAAGAAGGACAAGGACCTGGCGCAGGGCCGCCTGCAAAAAGATAGCCCAGTATCCAGATGGCATCCCCGAGGTTCGTCTTCGAATCCCCGTTCACATCGCCTCGACCCAAATCCCCGTACCAGCAACTTGCACAAGGAACAGGCGGTGTTCCACCCCCGAACAGGTAACTCAAAAGATACACGCAATCAGCAAGGTTCACCCTGCCATCGCCGTTCATGTCTCCCAAAGATCCCGAAGCTCCAACAGGTAACGCCCAAGCGAAGCTGAGAATCAATGCAAGCTTCCGCATCACAGCAAGTCCTCCTAAAGCAATAAGGCGGGCTTTGGGAACGGGCGACCCAGCGCCCGTTCCCAAAGCCAAATACTCAACTACCAACCTCGCGGGTCAAACTGTGAAGCCCAGAAACGCAGTAACACATAGAAAGCACACCTTTCTTGGTTCCCGGCCCCGGTACCTCCCTCACCGCCGCGTATTACGTGTATTTTCATGACGGCACCGATGTGGAAAACCTCGTTGGGCGGCAATGCCGCCAAGTAGGCGTCTTCCCGGCTTGCATAGCCTTCTCCTCCGTCCCAACGGCCAAGCCTACCCCACGTGGGATCCCACTCCGCAGTGAAATTGCCTCCTGAATCCTCACCCTCCCGGTAAGAGACCTCGTAGCTCTCAAGCGGGTCGCTCTCTGCTCCGGGTGGTTCAGGATCGACGCCGTCGGTGTCGAAAAATTCAGTTGCAACGTCCGGGGTGCCGTCTCCGTCCGCGTCGAATTCCACCTTTCCACTGAAGTAGTACGTCGTCGAAAGTGGATAACTGGGTGCCTGCCCCTTCGAGGTGTCTATGTCCAAGCGCCAGCAAACCTCAGGTTCAACCCAAAGCCAGCAATGCGTCGAAACAGGTAGACCGCTTCCCCGGCAAGCGTCGCTTCAGGCCCTTCGTATTCCTCGGCCCGAGCTTTCGATTCCCTTCATAACCGGGCTCCTTCTCCCAGTAGGCGAATTTCATAATACCCGGAACCGCGGAAAAATCAAGGTGCAAATTTAAAAGCGGTAGTAGATTCTTTCGCCCCCTCACTGTGAGGGATCCCGGGCCCCGGGCGGGAAGGGCGGCGGGACTGTCCGAATCGAGCTTCGGGGCTGTAGGAGGGATCCAAACGGCCCACCCTTACGCAGAGGGGGCCTCCGGGGGCAATAAACGTCTTGCGGTAAAAGCCCCCCAGAATTTCGGCGGTTTGACAAGCCCACTACCACCGAACCAGGAAGCCTAAATGTCTACAGTCACTAAAGGCATACTGTTACTTGAGTGGAGCGAAGCCCCAATTCTTAAGCACAACGGTCTTCACTTGGTGAGGCTCAAGGTGTACCTTCACCGTATCGCCGGTTGAAGGAAGCTCAGAGCCTGCATGTTCGAGCAGATCCGCTTCGAAAGCACTGCGAAGGAACCAGTGAGACCTGATCACTGCATCGACCCCTGCGCCTTCCATTTCAACAAGCCTGAGCACTAGGCCGGACCCATCCTCAGCTCGTTTCACGGTGCTGAGCATGACGGAATCAGGCTCCACGCTGAAAAAGGATGCTCTACGCGGAAGTGCTCCGCTGTGAGCGTCAACCGGCACTGCGATAAGAGGAACGTTGAATTCCCATGCACGCCGCCAGACCTTCCCCTCCCTCCAATCGCCCAAGTGCGGGTAAAGCGCATAGAGCACGGTGTGATTCCCGCCGTCTTCACTGTGGGCAGGCCATGTGGGACTTCGAAGCAGACTAAGACGGATAAGACCCGGTCTTACGTCGTAACCGCCTCTGTTTGCATTAAGGATCGCTATACCGCGTTTCCCTGTACTCAGATCCACCCAGAGCCTACCGAAGCGCTCCCTGCCGTCGGTAGGCCCCTCAACAGGACCGAAAGGCCCGTCATAGACCGCCTTCTGTGCTTCAAGTGCAACAGGAAAAGCCGCCTTCACAAGCCGCTGAGAGCTGTTCCACTCAATGTAGGCGGCCATACTGACCCACGGAATGCCGTCTGTAATGGATATCTCGCGCACAAACGTGGTATGTTCGCCGAGCAAGCGGTTGCGTATCCTGATTCTCACGCGCACAGGCCCCTTCTCCAGCACTTCCCTTCGGGTGAAGGGCCCAACCTTGTAAGTCGTGCCTGAAAAGTTGAGGTTGCCTTCTGAATCGCCTGTCTCCTCCAAAACCTGAATCTCGTTGCCTGGCCCCGAAAGAAGCTGCCAAGCCAAATCTTTGCTTCGAATCTGCTTGATATCCGAAGCACCGCCGCTGAAAAAGATTCTGAAATTCGGAGTCTCAAGAAGCTCGGGCCCGGCTTTGCAAGGATTGTGGACCGCCTGCGGAGCGGGGATTATCGAATAGACACGATAGCCAAAAGCAGGCACGTCTTTTGCCACGAAAAGCAGGCCCTCCCCGCCTCCTGCAGGATCGTTTATCTTCTGGACCGCATAAAACCTGCCTTCGTCGTCCCGCGCCATCCATTCTCCGCTTCCGCCCGGCGGCACGGGTACCACGACTTCACCCGAACGAGGCCATCCGAGCGGGTTGAACACCACCACCGGGTTCATTGTGAAGCGGGTATCGATATGCAGAGTGAGCAACCGGATCGCCTTGTCCAAAACCGGCCTTGTAATGCTTTGAATCTGCTCGTAGAGAAGAAGTGCGTCTTCGGCCGCCGGCGGAACCACCTTCCCTCCCAGGATATGCCGCTCTTGAGACAGAAGAAGCGCGTGCCACGCATCTGCAAGCGGCCCGTCCAAGGGAGGTCCATAGCGCGAAGCAACCGCCGCAAACCTTTCCGCAACAAGAAGGAGGTTTTCGGCTGTGCGGTTCGCGTTCTTGATCTTTCCCAGCGTGGTCGACTCTCCGGGCGTCGCCGAATCGAATCTCCCGCGGAAAACAGGCAGGCCCTTCTCTTGTGCAAAAAGCTTCAAAACGTCACCGGCGCCTGCAAAACGTACTTTGAATCCGCGGCTTGCAAGATCCCCGACGAGCTTCTTAAGCATTTCTTCCGAAAGCCCGCCCCCGTGCTCGCTGGTAGGAAGCGCCGCTGCAACGAGATCAGGTCCCTGCTTGGATGAAAAAAGATCGGCGACGGCGTCGGCTGTAACCGCTTCGGCCAGCCGCACCGCAAGAACGCGGCCGCCTCCCGGCCCTTCCCAAAAGAAAACCGGATAAGGAGCCCGGGATCCCAAGAAACAAACCTTGATACCTGAGCCGGCGAGGATATCAGGAAGTGCAGCCGGAAGTCCCGAAGCGCGCACCGCCCAAAAAGTCTTTGGCTCAAGACCCAGTGCTTCTTTCCAAAAGGCCTTTCCGAGGACAAACTGCCTCACCAAAGCCTCGCCGCAAGGACCAAGTCCCAAAAACTGACTGAAGGCGGCGCCTGTAGGGCCCAACCGGCCCGCCTTGACCGCCTCTCCGACCTTTTTCCACAAATCCGCATGGCGGTTCATAATAGGTTCAAGAAGCGGTACACCGCCCAAAGAGAAACGAAAAGAGGGCAGGGCCTCGAAAAGAGAAAGTGCCCGCTCGAGAGCCGGGCGCACGCAGTCCTCCACGGTCTCCGACTCATAGCGCCAAAGGTGGGCGACAGGGATCGGAGCATAGGGGAAAAGCACAACCGACCGGCCTGAGGCGGCAGGAGGGGCAGCGCCGGCCTCCGCAGGTTGAGCTGCCGTAAGTACAAACAGCAAGAAAACCAAAACCGTTGCGAATTGCAAAAACGCCCGCCTTTTCTCAGCCCAACTGAATTCCATGAGACTTTTCTCCTGACCAGAGTGCGATTGTCCTTTTCCCGCACACGCCCATAGAATTGGACGCGCCGGGCGCAAGACGTATTCACAGCCTTCGGCTCTCTCTTCCATCAGACCATCCGGCCCGAGACTCGTAAAGGAGGCTTGCGGCGGGCCCGACCAGGCCGTATAAGGAGAGCCCTCCGGAACGTTTCCAAGAAGCAAGGTTGCGGCAAAGGAGGTTGCATGGCCGAGCGAACTGCACCCCTGATTGCAGTTACAGTAGGAGATCCTGCCGGAATCGGTCCTGAGATTGTGCTTCAAGCGGCCGCAGACGAGGCTGTGAAAAAGGAAGCCCGGATCCTTGTGATCGGAGAGGCCGCCGCGCTCCACGCTGCAGCCTCGTTCACATCCGCACCGCCTCTGGCCCTTATAAGGAAGCCGGCGGAAATCGGCACCTCTTGGGACCCTGAGAAAATCAACGTGCTTGATACCGGAACGCTCACCGAACCGCTTCCATGGGGGGTAATCTCGGAGGCGGGCGGCACCGCGGCCTACGCAGCGATACGCACAGCCACCGAGCTTGCATTAAAAGGTACGGTGGTTGCGGTCGCCACAGGTCCCATCCACAAGGAATCGCTCCGCGCCGCCAAAGTGCCGTACATTGATCACACTTCAATGTTCACCGGTCTGACGGGTGCGTCCGGTGTTATGACCATGTTCCAGACAGGCAATCTCAGAATTTTCTTCTTAACGCGACATATCGCACTCCGCGAAGTCCCTTCCAGTCTTTCCGTTGAAAGTGTGCTGGAAGGGATACGCTCTTCGGTTGAACACCTGCGCACCTTGGGCTTCCGGAAACCGCGCCTTGCGGTGGCCGCGCTTAATCCTCACGGCGGCGAGCACGGCCTTTTCGGCACTGAGGAGCAGGACATCCTGGAGCCGGCCGTGGCGGCCGCCGCTGATCTGCCGGCGGTGGTGGAGGGCCCGGTTCCGGCTGATGCGGTCTTTCACCAAACAGCCTGCGGCGATTTCGATGCGGTACTTTCCCTGTATCACGATCAGGGGCATATCGCCGCAAAAACGCTCGACTTTCACGGCACTGTGAGTTTCACTTTGGGACTGCCCTTTCTGCGGACTTCCGTAGACCACGGAACCGCGTTCGACATTGCAGGAGAGGGCAAGGCCAATCCCCGGGGTATGAAGGAGGCGGTGATAGCGGCCGCCCGCTTCGGTGACGCCTACCGCCGGGCCGTAGCCCGGAAACCGTAAAGGTTCCGGCTCAAGGGACGATCAGCTTTTCACTCCGCCGATCCGTCCGCCGTGCCCAGCGCAGCTTCCGCCTCTGTGAGCAACCGCCTTTTCAACTCCTCAAGCACCCGCTCGCAGAAAGGCCGGTAAGCGTCGGCGAAGGCGCTTGCACGCACTCGAAGCGGCGCCAAGTTGTCTTCAACAAACGCGCGCAGTTTTTCCTTGCCGATCATCAGTTGATCGTACCCTCGGTCAAGGGCTCCGCGCATGGAGCCCTCCTGCCCCCACAGCCCTTCCTGGAGGGCTTTTACCTGGGCTTTAACCGCTTCGCGTGCCGCGTCGGCTGCGTTCAACCAACCGCTGAGCTTCTCGAGGTTTTTCTGGTGAGGCAAGGTCTCTTCGATAATCCTGTTTACAAGGCGCCTGCCCACAAGCCGTATCAAGCAGTTGAACACGCGCTTGGGACCTCGCACGAAAAACAAGCGTCTGAAGGCCTCTTTCGGGCTGTAGAAACGGTGGAACGCCCGTGCAAGTCCTTCCTGCAGCTCGCGCGGCGACATGCGCTGCGGCTTGATGACTACATGCTGGGCGTCATACAAATGCCACTGGTGAGTAAGCACCCGTCCCTGCTGTTCAAGCGAATCGGTCAGAGGCGTCCCGGGTATGGGAGTAAGAGCGAAAAACTGCGCTGTATCGAGATTCATCTTGCAGGCGAAATTTACAGTCTGCTCCACGGTCTCGGCTGTGTCTGCATCGGAGCCCACCACGAACATCCCATGTACGCAGATACCATGAGCATGAAAGCGTTCTATCGCTCGGCGGTTCTTTTCCGCGGTCGTTCCTTTCTTCCACAAACGCAACGTTTCGTCGTTAACCGACTCAAAGCCCACCATAACCGTATCAAGGCCCGCCCTCTTCATGATCGCAAGCAATTCGTCGTCAAAAGCGGCCTCGACCCGGCATTGGCAACTGAACCGCGGAAAGTGCAGTCCCCGGCGCATGCAGGTCTCAAGAATCCTTTTTACGCGGGAAGGCTTGGCGGTGAAGTTGTCATCGGCGAAGAAGATCGGAGTCCTTTTCTGACGCAAGTGGTGCTCGATGAGCTCCACCGTGCGTTCTTCCGAAAGAAACCTGTACGCGGTGCCGAAGTTTTGGATCACCGCGCAGAATTCACAGCGGTGGGGACAACCGCGGGAAGTTACAACCGATTGGTGCGTTATGCTGCGCCTCACGTACGGGGGGTAGGTGGGAAAAGGAAGTGAATCGAGTTCTTCGCCTGTCAGGTAAGGCCTCGGAGCCGTCCGGACAATAGAGCCGTCCGGTTTCCGAAACGCAATACCGCTGACTTCTTCCAGAGCAGGATTTTCCAAAGAATCTTCGAGGCGCTCCAAAACTTCGAGCAAGGTGAAGTCGCCTTCCTTTAGGACTACAATGTCCCCGTACCTGAGGGCCTCTTCTGGAAGCGCTGAAACATGCGGTCCGCCGAAGATGATAACAGCGCGGGGATTAGCCTCTCGAATCAGTCTGGCTGCTTCGTAAGAAGGCGGTGCAGTGCGGGTTATCACAGAGAGTCCGACTACGTGTGAGGCTCCAATCCTTTCCCTGTCGGCTTCGGCCAGTCTGCCTCCCGGCCGCAACGCCGGGGTTATGGCTTCGGCGTCGTAGCCTGCTTTGCGGGCGATAGCGGCGAGCAGATCGCAGGAGCGGGAGGGCAGCCGGTAGAGAGAATAAACGTCTTTGCTCTGCGGACCGTCGAGGCGGCCGTCTACCGTAGCGGGGAATTCAACGAATGTAACGATAAACCGCTTTTTCGGGCTTTTTGGATCAGAATACATGGCGGGACCTTCCGTGACAGTTGTAAAAATCCGAACGATTTTCGGGCGGCTGCGGGAGGAACGTTCCTCTCGAGTCTCCGCAAGTATAGTGCCCGAAGCTCACGCCCACAAGGGGCCGCCCGGATTTTAATGTGCCCGAGAGCGCCTTCTGCGGCGGGGGATCACTCCAGTGCTCCCCGGGGAACAAGCAAACGCTTGGGTGAAGCTGCTACAAAAGGCGGTATATCGTAAAGCTCAAGAACGCAGCGCAAACTATCAAGCGAAAGGCGCCATACCTGTCCGTCCGTACCCTCCGGAACCGAAACCGAGCACTGGGCTGCAGGAAGAACGCAGTTTTGTCCCATGGCGGAACGTTCACCATACCTGCGGATATCCTCCCCTATGATTACGGAGATCTCGCTGCCTGCAAGCACCCGTTCGCTTACAATCACCTGGCCGGCGGCGGTCCTCAGCTCCACTCTGGTGAAAGGGTCGCCTCCTGAGACTATTCCGATAACAAAATGTTTGGTTCCCTTAGGCACGTACAGGTAGAGGGGCTCGGAAAATGTGGGCCTCCACAACCTGAGAGGCACTCCCCCTCCGGCCACGCGATCAGCACGCTTGGCCTCGTAAACCGCCGGGCGTTCTCCCAGCTCGATGTGGGCCGCCCGGAAGTATCCGGTCCCGGGTTCGAAACTGTAAAACCCCTCTTCAGGCAGGGAAATCTCCACGGTCGCAGGTGCGGCCTTCGGCGCTTTGATCTCACCGCGCGCAACGGCTTCGGAACCGCGCTTCAAAACCCATTTGCAATCGATCGTGTGGTTCCGATCAAAAGGTATGTACCTGAGGGAAATCTTCTCTCCTGCATGACCTGCG
>CAZGYL010000201.1:0-8572 GCA_964529985.1 uncultured Planctomycetia bacterium
GATACGGGCCATGGGCGAGTACATCGCAAGGGTCCACCTGACAGGCCCTTATTTCGCGAATTTCGCTGATGCAGATGCCAAACCCGGCTTGCACCCGGCGAAACTTTACTGCTACGGTGAAAGGATTTCATCCGATCGGCTGAAAGCTTTGGCCGGTTTGATCATGCGTGGGGGCAAAACCCAGGGCACCGTCGACCCGCCGCTTAAACTTTCCGGGGTTTCCACTCCGCTGCTGGGGCCGCTTGCCGAGCTTTTCTGGATGCCCCCCCGACCTCCTGATCCTCACGTTCTTCACGACCCCTTCGCCTGGTTCCCCGATGTGCAACACTTTGTGGCCCACCAGTTCCCCCAGCCTGAACGGGGTCTCGTACTTGCGGCAAAGGCGGGCCACAATGCGGAAAGCCACAACCACAACGACGTCGGGCATTTTATGATCTATCTGGATGGAAGCCCCGCTGTGGTCGACGTGGGACGTGAAACCTATACCCGGCAGACTTTTTCCTCGCGGCGCTATGAACTGTGGTTTACACGCGGCCGAGCGCATAACGCACCTGTTGTAAACGGGATCGAGCAAAAGGCCGGAAGCAGATTCCGCGCAACACACGTTCAGTTCAAGCACACCGAGTCCAAACAAGAGCTTTCCATGCACTTGGAAAAGGCATACCCGGCCAAAGCCCGCCTTAAGCAACTGAAGCGGACGATCGTTTTCGAACGCGCGGGTCCCTGCAGGATCACGGTTACAGACAGCTTGGTATTTTCCAGGCCCGGAGGCGACGTGTGCATCACCCTGTACACACCGGGCGCCGTAAAGAGGCGTACCTCAGGCGCTCTTGACATAGACACGGGCGGCAGGTCCTTGCTTTTGCGACTTTCCCCCGACTCTTTCCGGATTGAAACACGCATGCGCACTCTCCCTGATCCGCTCATGCAAAAGAGCTGGGGTCGAAGGCTTAATGAGATTATCATGAGAATAAAAATCCCGCGCGAAAGCGGTTCGTACAGCCTTTCCTTTCAAGCCGCCTCACACTGATCCTAAACGCCGCGAAGTCCGCCTTGAGCATGGAATTCCCGGGGATTGTGGGTGTAAACGAGGGTCTTGCCGTGGCTCTCCCGTTGCAGTAGTGCCTGCTGAAGAAGGAAAGGCTGAAAAGACGCAGAACGTTCCACTCGATAAGCCGAAGACAAAATAGCGGCTGCGCGCTCATTTGGTTTCAGCTGCGCCCTTTTCGGCCGCGGCCTGAGGGGGAAATCTTCGCTCTGAATTCCTTCACTCTGTCTTTACCGTGTAGGTACTTCAGCGACTGCAGAAAGCGATCCGCATGCTTGAGCGTGTCATAGAAGGCCTCACCCCTTCCGAAATTGAAAAAACCGTGTCCTTTACCTTCGTAAGGTACAACCTCGCAACGTACACCGGCCTTGTGCATTGCCTTCTGGAAAAGTTCAACTGTTTCGAAGGGTACGACGCGATCCGCTTTCCCATGAAAGATGATGGTCGGAGGGTCATCCGGGGAAACATGGTGATAAGGCGAAATACTCCTGGGATCCCCTCCTGCGAACCTACGTGAAAAGCGCTTTAATTTTTCTGAAAGCTCGCTTGACGCCTTTTTTATCGGAGCTGTAACCAAAACGGGATTGAGCAGCACCAGGGCATTCGCCTTCGAGGAGACTCGGAGGTCCTCCGATTTTTCGTCTCCACCTTCTATAACACCGCAGCACGCTGCAAGGTGCCCGCCGGCAGATCCGCCTGCAGCTACTATTCTTTGAGGATCGATTTTGAGCTCCCGTGCGTGTTTCCGAAGCCACCGCACTGCAGATTTCGCGTCCTTTACGCATTCGTAAGGGGTAACCCCATGGCTACGCTTAACCCTATACTCGGCACTTAGAGCGACCATGCCCCGGGAAGCGAAATACGCGCAAAAAGGATAGAACTGGGCCGGCCTCCCGCCTACCCACCCTCCGCCGAAGAAAAACATTATGGCCGGCCGCGCGGTTTCACCGGAGAGGCGGGGTTCAAAAACGTGCAGGTGCAGTCGCGCGGATCCCACCTTCTTGAATCCGACGATCTTATCCGGTTTGAACCGCGAAATCGGTCCCGAAGGGCCGCCGACCCCGATTAACCCGATGCTTCCAAGAACAAACAACGAAATCAGCCACACGCGTTTAGTGTGCCTCACCTTTTTTCCTCCTCTCCGGGCGCTCTCTTTGCAGGCACGGTTCAAAAGCTTTGCAATCCAGCGGGTCCTCGGTTCCGTCGACTCCGCAGGCTCCCGACGGCGGAGGCAAAGCCCCTGAACCACCGAAAAGGAAACCGAGCACAGCCACAGGATCCGCTATATCCAATTTGCCGTCGTCGTTGGTGTCGGCGGCATCGCGGCATGCAGCAACCAGCGAAGCGCAAGGATCTTCAGGAGCACCGAAAAGGAAGCCGAGAATGCAAACAGCATCCGCTACGTTCAGGCGGCCGTCGGCGTTGGCATCGCCGCGGATGAACTCGCCCCCTCCTCCGGTCACCCTTAGCGAAAAATTACAGACAAGCTGGGGCCCTACGCACTCGCTGCGCCGCGTACAGTGAGGAAAGGCAAACGCTTTACCTTTAAGAAACTTAAGCACAAGCAGATTGTCTCCCAACACCGCCCGCCAAGTTTCACCGGGTTCTACCGTCTCGGTTGCAACGGTTTCTCCGCCGCGCGTAACCATTAATTCAACCGCCTTTGCAGCGCATGTATAAGGAACTCCCTCCGGGCACATTGAGCACTGCGAACAATCAGGCAACGAGGTGTAGCTGAGTTTGAAGCCTCCTTTGAGAGGTGAGAACAAGTATCCCACGTCTCCGAAAGCGGAAACAAAACCGGCGGACCAGTTCGAGGAGAGTTTGGCGACAACGACCCACGTATCCCCGCAGTCGCCCGGGGTGCCGAACGCCGAGACTTCGAGGTAATCTCCGGGTCGAATACTGTGCAAAGCTTCTTCAAGGGGCGCGCGTGCGTCAAGATCGAAAGAGCAGATCTCCCATCGCGGCTCCTCGCCGGTCCAGGCAAAACGTTCAGCATGCACCGTTATCGTGCCTGCCCCCTCGTCCACCGATAAGACCGTCCCCAGGTAATTGACCTGCGGCATTACGGCTCTCGTTTCTTGCAGGAGCAAAGGAAGCGCAACAGCTGCAAGAGACAAAAACTTGCAGGCCCAACGTGAGTTCCCGCATTCCGCCACGGTCCCCTCCTTCCTTTCTGCCTTTCTTGCCTCCTATCTCCGGCTTCCCATACACACAACAGTACCGTCCTTAAGGGCGATATACAACTTGCCGTAAGCAGCGATCATGCCGTCCCACACAGGAACATGCCGAAGCTTCCACTTCCCGAGGACCTTACCTTCGCGGGTATGCACTGCAAGAAGTATCCCTCCCTCAGCTCCCAGCCACGCCTTTTCTTGACGTTCGAGCGCCCGATTCAACTCATCCCGGACGCCGAACACGTAATCGAAGGTTTTTTCCTCGTCCGCCACATCGGGAGGTCCTGCAAGAAACAAGGTCTCCCGCGCCCCCACCATTGCATTGGCAAGAAGCGGCGGCCTGTCTATGTGCCAGAGCCATTCGATGCCTTTTCGGCCTCGTCCCGGGGCGACGGCGTCTTTTCGGGCCGCGTAAATACTGTAATGGGTACGCGGATTTATGTTGTTGCCGACGTTATGCGGGAAGAAACCGTAGACCCGCTCGGTGTCAAAAACCATTATTCTGCCGGTCGGCGTTACGCGCCGGGGCACAGGATACTGCCCGTGGCCCTCTCCTGCATGAAGGCCGTAGATCCAGTACGAGCGGTGGAACCACCAGTCGTCCAGAAAACCGGTGGGGCAGAAAAGATGCCTTCCTTTTCCGGCCTGCTTCCATTCTTTTGCCGGCTTGGGCCGGATATCCAATGGGTTGCCCTGCAGGTCGAATCTCTGCTCCCTCATATAAATGTAGGTGCCGTCGCATGAAAGAATGTCCGAATTCGCAACCGGGAGGCCCTTCCAAGACATTAGGGCCTGAAGATTTTTCCCGGTCTTCGGGTCTCTATCCCCGAGTGTCAAAGACCGCACCAATTCGCCTGTCCGGCATTTAAGCAACGCCAGGCGTAATCCTCCGTCCAAGAATCTGTTTCTTCCCGCCAAACAGTAGGCGATCCCTTCTTCTACAAGTACACTTCCGTGAAGGGGCCAAACGGACTCGATCCTCTCATAGGCAACAAGCCGGTCTTCAGCCGGCGCAACCCGATAACACCATGCGAGTTTCCCGTCCGAAGCCCGCAAGCAGTAGACCCAACCATCCGCACAGCCTGCAAGAAGCGCTTCTCCGCACACTGTCGGAGGACTGTCCACTCTGGAGGGGAAAATCCGGCGCCATAGAATTTTTCCGCAAGCGGCGTCCACTGCGTAAAGAGCGTTGCTGTCGATCGAGGAGAAGAAAACTTTTCCGCCGGCTGCGGTAAGTGCGCTTAAACGGCCTCCGATATCAACCTTCCACAGCTCTTTGAGCGGCAGCGCAACCGAGGCCGGTGTGAAGCCGCTTCGCTTGTTGTCACAACGGTAAGTGGGCCAAGCGCCGCGTTCCGCGATCTTTTCCGTCCTGATCGCACCAAACGCGGGCCCTCTGCGGTATGAAAGCGCCTTTGATCCGATCCTCCCCCGCCGTCCTGCAGGTGCAAGTGCGCAGAAATGCGGCAATTTCGACTCGTAAAAACAGGCGCATGTATCCGGTGGTTTGTAAAGAAGGCCGTTTGCCGGCATCACACCGTAAATGCAGCTTCCGCGGACCCAATGGTGAACCAAGCAGCGCTTTGTACCCAGCGGCAGGAATTCGGTTCCGGTCCCCGAGGTCATTAAGTATCGAATCGTTGCTCTTCCTGGATAACAGCGCTGGTGCATGAAGCGCACGGGGAGCTGCTTGGCCGTGAAGTCGTAACGGACCGCTCCTGTTTTCACATCGATTCCGACGTAGTGGGTGCCTCTGTTTTGAGCTCTTCCGGTCTCCGCCGTCCAGAGAACACCGTTTACGAGAAAAAGATCCTCGGGCGAGAAATGCCCCGACCGCACCTGCTCAGCACACCAGAGAATCCGGCCGTTCTCGGCCGACAGGCCTACAAGCCTTCTTCCGTTCAAGCCCTGTCTTGTTGAGATGACCACAACAGAGTCAGCCACTATAAGCCGTGGGGCGTAACCTGTTGCCGGCTGAGTCCACGTCCCCACGCGCTGGGAAACCCACAAAGTTGCGCCGTTGCGCCGATCGAGTGCAACGACATGTTCGCCGTCAAAGAAGTAAACACGTTTCTTCCCCACTGCAAGTGTAAGCGGGGCCACTCGATACTTCCTTTTCCAAAGGACGTTTCCGGTAGCCGAATCCACCGCCATTACGTACTCGGGAGGATTGCTGCTCGACCAGCCGAACTCCAAGTTCGCACGGTCGCGCTCTTTCCCTCTGTCTGCGGAAGCATGCTTGTAGGGAACCGGGAGCTTGCGGGCGTCCACGACAAGATAAAGAACGCCGTCGCAGAGAACGATTTCTTCCGCGTGCTTAGTTTGATTGTATACACGGAGGGTCTTGCCGGTCGCAGCGTCCAAGACACTCACGGGGGCTCTAAGCCCCAAGGTGACGTATACGCGGTGATCCGTCGCTGCGATCCGCCTGGGCAGAAAAGCCGGGCCGCTTTTAAAAGGCCAAGTTTGCGGCCACCAGTCGTTGATTCGGCGCTTCCAAAGAAAAGTGCCGTTAAAGGCGTCGCGCGCAACCACATACCAACGGCTGGGCAGATAAATGTGGTTGCGGAGCCCCAAGTCGATTACAGCGAAGATGCGACCGCCGGCTGCAACCAAACCGTTCAGACTCGACATAAAGTCATGATTGCGCAGCCATTTCGGCCCGGCGATCCATTGAGCCCGCCGCGGCGGGCCCACGACGCGATCTTTCGAGACCATGGTGCCTTGCGGGTCGTGAAGGTAAAGAGGCCATGAGTCAAGATCCCGCGGTACTGCTTTCGCCCGCTTCGACCATTTATCCCCTTTCTTTTCAAATACCGCCCCGCGCGGTGCCAGCACTCTGAAGATTTCGCTCTCCGAAACACCGACATTCTCAACTACAAGCAGGTTGACCAGACCGGAGATGTACGGCAGTTTGTACGCGCCTGTGGGGTCCTTGAGAGAAAGCTCCTTGACGCTGACCTTCCCGCTCAACCCTTTATCCGCGAGAAACTCCCGCGCCTCTGTCGCAGACGCACTATCAAGCGCAAGGCCTTCAACGATATAAGGTCCCGCCTCTGCAAAAGCCGCCTCGAGGCGTCCGTCCGTGCACCGCACATGCACAACCAATCCCCCTTTGACACCCGTCTCCTTCTTGATCAAAGAAACAAGAGCTGCTGCAGGATCTTCCTTTACGGGGGAAGCGGACGTAAGCGAAGCGACGAAAAAGCAACTCCAGACCGCTGCTCCGGCTGAAAATCCTCTCGCCATTTCCAATCTCCTAAGCTCGGTTCGATACCCTTGCCCCCCGAACGACCGTAACTCAGCGGATCTTCCACCTTTGAGAAAAACTACTTCAGGTGCCTAGTTTGTCCAGAGCTTTCTTCGCCTCCTTTCGTACGCCGGGACTCGGGTCAGAAAGCGCTTTGGTCAAGATGTTTCGGGCTTCCCGGGGAGCGAGTTTTCCTAAGTCGCGCGCGGCATCACGCCGAACCCGCTCGGCCTGATCACTCTGCAGGAGCCTGATAAGCCGCTGGACCTCAGACACATAAGGTCCCTCATCCCCCAGAGCCCGAAGCGCAAGCACCACTGGAGTTCGATCCTTTCCCGCCCCTTCCTTATAAATCGCCTCCAAGGGCCCCACTGCACTGCGATCGCCCAACTCTGCGAGCCTGAGGGCCGCTTCCCGCCGTACTTCCGCATCTTCATTGGAAAGCAGTTCTTCCAGAAGGGGCACTGCCCGCCGTCCTTCCAAGGCTGTCAAAGCAGCTACAGCTTCTCTCCTCACCCTGGTATCTTCGTCTCCCACAAGACCCTCAAGGGCAGGCACCGCTTCCACAACACCCCAATCGCGCAGGGTCTTGACCGCTTCCGCTCGCACTCTCGGATCTTCGTCTCCCAGAAGCTCTACTATACGGTCGACCGATTCACGGTCACCGCTTTCCCGCAGTGTCTTCACCGCTTCAGCCCTCACTTCGGAGTCAGCTTCGTCCAGAAGCCGCCGCAGCTGCTTTAAAGCTTCCGGATCGGATTCAGCGGCGAGACCGAGCATTTTGACTGCCTCTCGCCTGCCTTTCGGGTCGGCCCCTGCGATACGCTCAAGCAGACTCTTAAGCGGTCTGGTTCTTATCGTCTCCAGTTCCTGCTTAAGCTGCTCGAGCTTTCGAGCAAGCAAGCCGTCCGTAACAGGTTGCCCGGCACCGGTGGACTTCGGGCTCGGTCTCCCTCCGGCGGCACGGGCGATCTCGGAGAGAGCAACCTCGATCCGAGACAGTCGCTCGTTTAGGTTCCCGACCAGTTCTTCGAGAGAATCGACACGCTCCCGGAGGGCTCCGGAACGGGCGGAGTCCCGTTCTGACGGAAGAAGGAGAAACGTGACCGCACCACCCATAAGCAATGCAAACACAATCGCCGGAATAAGCACGTTTTTTCTCATTTTCAGGTCTTTCAATATCCGAAAGGTCCCTCGGAGTGACACCGATCCGCACCAGGCCCGTAGTTTCACCAGGACCTGAGGATATCCACGTTAGTGCCGGCGCCGCGCGCGGTCAAGACGGAACTCCGCATACAAAAAGGCAAATCCAAACTTCAGATCAATCGCCGGCGAATTCCGCTAAATTCCGAAGCCTGCTCCTTAACCTCTTCTTGGCACGGCTTACGGCCATTTGCGCCGCTGCAACCGTAATGCCTTCCGCCTGAGCGACCAAGTTCCACGGGAGCTCCAGTATCACCCGCGCTATAAACAAACGCCGTTGGCGTTCCGGCAAATCGCAGATCGCTTTTCGCACGAGTTCCCTTGTTTCCTTACGCCGGAGCACTTCACTGGGAGTTGTCCCTCCCGCCGCAAAGTCATCGGCACTCCTGACCTCCTCCCTCTTAATGGAGCGGCACTGAGCACTCCAGTAGCGCCTGTATGCTTTGATTTTGCTTTCCACAATGGATACGATCCAACGCGCGAAGGCAGCCTCGCTCCGGTACTCGAACCCGTCCAAGTGGCTCAGCACTTCTCTCATCACCGATTGAACAACGTCCTCGGTATCCGCTTTTCCGGCGCGGCCGAAACTGAACAGTCTGCTTGTCAAACGCGCCACACGCGGGCCATACCGCCGACAAAGCAGGTCTCCAGCTTCCCTGTCACCCTCCTGAACACGTTTCACAAGCTCCCAGGTAGTAGGTTCACTGCGTCTGGGGCCGTCCGGGTTCTCGCGGTTTAAGGCCATGGGGGGTAACCTCCTCATGAATGGTCATATTCAGCTTCACATTAAGTCCGCTGCGGCTGTCAAGCACAAGAAGGTCGTCCAACCCGCCGCCGTTAAGCTCCAAAACTCTCACACCCGCCACCCCCGGCCCCGCGAAGTACCGTCCC
>CAZGYL010000202.1:0-8532 GCA_964529985.1 uncultured Planctomycetia bacterium
AGCCAAAAAGGCGGCGTCGGCAAGACAACCACCGCCGTTAATCTCGCCGCGTGCCTCACCCTTGCGGGCAAACGCGTCCTTCTTGTCGACCTCGACCCTCAAGGAAACGCTACCAGCGGCGTCGGTATCGCCCGCGCCCAAACCACCTTCCTGCACACCTGCCTTCTCCAGAATCAACCGGCCTCTATGGCCATTCGGTCCTCAGCCTTTTCCGGCCTGGACCTATTGCCGTCCTCTCCAAGTCTTGCAGATCTTTCATTACACAACGAAATCAAGCCCAAACGCATACGCGCATTCCAACGGTTAATGGGAAGGCTCTCTGCCAATTATGATTACGTAATGATAGACTGTCCTCCCAGCATGGGCCTCTTGCCCGAGCTGGCATTGTGCGTGGCACACTTCGTTATAGTCCCGGTACAATGTGAATATTACGCAATGGAAGGGCTCAGCCAGATCTTGCCGGAAATCGAAACCGTGCGTAAGGAGAAAAATCCTAAATTGAAGATAGGGGGATTGCTCCTCACCATGTTCGATCCCGGGCTTGAGCTGTCATTTGAGGTTGCCAAAGAGGTCAATTCTTACTTTCAGAAACTTCTTTACCGCACCACGGTTCCGAGGGACGTAACGCTGGCTGAGGCCGCAAGCCACGGGCAGCCTATTGTGTCATATGATATTACGTCCCGCGGGGCCTGGTCTTACATTTGTCTGGCGAAGGAGGTTTTGGGCAATGGCTATCCGCAAGCTCGGCCGCGGTCTTGATGTTCTTATCCCCCAGCGACCCGGTGCCACCCGGGGCAAGGAGATCGTCTCGCTCCCCGTCAACCAGATCAGCCCCAACCCGTTCCAGCCGCGGCGCTCGTTCCCGGAAGAGGACCTAAAGGATCTGGCGGCCTCGATCCGTAACGACGGGGTTCTCCAGCCTATCCTGGTGCGCAGAACTCCCGAGGGCTACCAGCTCGTCTCGGGGGAGAGGAGGCTCAGGGCCGCCAAGCTCGCGCAACTTCAAACGATCCCCGCCGTGGTTATCGAGGCGGACGACCGAAAAGCCCAGGAACTCGCGCTCATAGAAAACTTACAGCGGGAAGACCTTTCCCCACTCGAGGCGGCCCAGGGCATGCGAAGCCTCATGGAAAGATACAGCCTGACGCAGGAAGCGCTTGCGGACGCCCTCGGCATGAAGCGCTCCACAGTGGCCAACACGCTGCGCCTCCTTGAGCTGCCCGAGAAGATACGCAAAGGCCTTGCACGCAGAGATATCACAGCGGGTCATGCCAAGGTCCTTCTCTCACTCCAGGACGAGGCCGCCCAGATCCGCTTATACAACAGGATCCGAACCGAAGGATTATCGGTCAGAACCCTGGAGGAGCTGGTAACCGCTGAAACCGTAAGCAAGCCGACAAGGAGCAAGAAGCCCAAGCCCAAAGCCGAGCCTGATCCGGCGGTGACGGCCCTCCAGGACGAGTTCACCCGCATCCTGGGGACCAAGGTTACGATTTCCCATAACCACAACAAGGGGGTCATACACATTCACTTCTTCTCCGCCGAAGACTTTGAGAGGCTCAGGGATATGCTCCGGAGACTGCAATAAACCTAACACAGAGCGCGCCGGAGCCCACTGAAGCTCTACACGTATTTTGCCGAAGCCTGGTAGAGAGCCCCTGAATCCGGAAGGCACACCCAACCGGAGGACGTAATGAGCTTCTTTTTATTATTGGGATTTTACTTCGGAGCGCTTTTCGCTGCAGCTAACTGGGGCCAGCCTTTCCGGCACAGTAAGGCGCTCAAAGTCCTGTTCGCCCCCGGTGTAGCGTTGTACGCCGCTTGCCGCACGCTTGGGGCTTTCTTTAGTCTAGCCCCGATCGAAAAGGTCGAGTTCTTTGCTCCCGGAAAACCTTTTCTTAAGGTCGGCAAATCAAAGATTCCTTACCTCGGGTGCATATTCTCTGCGTTTTTTACGCACCTGCCGCTTGTAGCACTCTTTTTCTTCTGCACCCGATTTCTTGCTCTCGACGACTGGGCCGCACTGAGCGTGCCCCCGGCTTCTGAACTCAAAGAAGATCCCGCGTTATTCCTTAACTATTTGAAATCCATTTTCCTTTCCCTGCCGTACGGCGACCCCGCCTTTTGGATCACGCTGTACGTACTTGCAGGGGTCATGTGCGCATGCGACCTGAAACTGACGGAGTTCGTCGGAGCCGTGTGTGTAACCCTGGGCGGCTTTTGGCTCGCCGGGTTCTTGTCGTACCTCGGCTTGGGCTTTTCCTTTCTGAGTCGCGGCTGGTTTGTCGCAAAATTTTACGCACCGAGGTGGTGGGGGATCGGCTCCACATTCGTAATGCTCTCGGCCTGCCTCTCCTGCCTGCTGGGCCTCGCAAGGCTCCTTCCCCCGGTTCTCAGAGCCGCAGCAAGCAGGCTTGCCGAGTCTCAAAAGGGAAGAACAGCCGAACCCAAACACGCAGGTCGTCGTTCCAGAGCGAAGGCCCGGGCGTAGCCCCGCCTCAGCTCTTCCTCCCGGTACGGCGGTTCCCCTAAGATGACCGTTAGAGTCTGAATCGACGCCCAGACAAACTCCAAGGACCACCATGAAAAATCGACGCCTCCTTCTATCTGCGGAAACGCTTCTATTCGTTTCGCTCTGGGGACACGCTTTCGGAGCGCAGGCCGAAACTCCGCCTGCGGCCGAGCTGCCGCCCAGCTTGGAGCAGGCTATAGCTCGTGAGCTTGAGTCGTTGCGCTTGTCCCGGCCCGCCAAAACAATCGAGCTATCCTGCCGCCAAGCCATTGCTGCAGCGCTCGAAAACAACTTCGATATCAAGATCGCCCGCGCAACCACGGCGGAAGACGCTGCGCTTCGCGACGAGGCGTGGGGGAGATTCGATCCCTACTTCCTTGCCTCAGCCGACGCCCGCAAGTACCGCTATCCCACCGTCCGCCTGCTTGACGTGGGAGGTCTTACGCCCGTGGGCGAAGTGAAGGTCAACCCCGGTGTGCTCCGGCGCGCCTCCGCTCAGCTTGCCGGGACTTTGCACCTGGGGACCACCTACAGTCTGAGCGTTCAAGGGCAGAGGGAAGATACCCCTCGATCGGCTTGGTTCGGGTTTGATCCCAGGCACACCGTTTTGGTGAACGCCACGATAACGCAACCTCTCCTCAGGGGAGGGTGGCTGGGCTACAATATGACCGATATCCGCCAAGCCCAAAACAACTTGGCCGTCGCCCGTGCGACCTTTGAAGAAAAAGTCGCCGACGTGGTCGCTTCGGTCGAGAAAGCTTACTGGAATTTGGTCTACGCAAGAGAGCGCCTCCGGGTCCAAGAAGCGGCCTATCGTGAAGCTCGAACGTTCCTTGCGGTAATGCAGGCCCGCAACGCAGTCGGATATCAGGCCTCCGAGCTTGACGTGGTGGGGGCCAAAGCTCAAGTTGAAACTCGTAAATATGAACTTGTTCAGGCTCATGCCGACCTCCTGGCAGCACGCGACCGACTTCTTCTGCTGCTCAACCCCCCCGGCGAGCGGGGGTTCAGGGAAAGCCACGGTCCCGGACGCAGAACATTCAAGATCGAGGAGGTCTTCGTAGAACCCACATCGGCTCCTTCCGTTGAGCCCCTCACCGTTGATATCGATAAAGCGATCGCTTGCGCTTTCCGCAACCGCCCTGTTTATTTAACCTATGAATTACAAATTCAAAATCAACAGCTTGAGATCGAAAGGCGCTACAACGAACTGCTTCCCCGTTTGGATCTGACCGCCGAGTGGAACCAGCACGGGCTCCAGAAGACCTTTGAGAACTCCTGGAGCCAATTCGGTACCGGCAGGTACTACACGTGGTTTCTGGGTGCGCAGCTTGAAATCCCGATCTTCAACACAGCCGCGCGGGCCAGACTGCGCCGCGCCCAGGCGGCGCTCCAGCGACTGACACTTAAGAAAAAGCAATTTGAGAACCAGCTTATCTTCGACGTCGTGAAAGCCGCCAGGGACCTGCGCGCAGCCGCCTGGCAGGTCAAGACGACCAAAGCAGCGGTCAAGTACGCCCGAAAGCAGCTGGAGGGCGAAAAACGCCGCTTGGCGGGCGGAACGAGCACGACCTATACGGTTTTGCAAATGCAAAACGACGTGCTTAAGGCCGAGCTCAATGCGCTCCAAGCGGTGGTGGCGTATCGCAACGCACTTGTGGATTTGGAACGGGCTAAAGGCACTCTGCTGAAACGATACGGCATCGAGGCGCGTTGAAAGGGGAATTTCCCGGGATTACGCGGATTGCATCAGATGCAGTCGGAACCATTTCGCTACGTCCGTAGGCAGCTTCCGAAAGCCCTTGACTTCTCTTGTCAAGTAGGTCTCATAGGCAGCGGAAAACGCCTCGGCGAGATCTCGTTTTTCCCGGATTTCTTTGTATGCCGAAAGAGAACCGAAAGAGGCCTGCTCCTTTTCGGCCTGAGCGAACCGGTACAGCCCCAGGGCCCGCAGCAAAGAGCAGCATGCCTGTTCATGGGTTACGACCGGGAGCCAGACGGTGTTGGCGGGCTTGTCGTAGAGCACTCCCGCTGCCTGCCCGGGAACCAAAAGCAAGCGAGGCGGTTCCCACTTGTGGTTGGACCATGCCTGCGCCATCCGCTTATCCACGGCCAGAACTTCCGAAACAGACTGGTATACCGTCTCAGGAACCCACGAAGGCCGTCCTTTGAGATACACCGGCGGCAACGCCATCCGATCAAGCCTGCTGGCTTGACGCAGTACAGAACGGATCGTGTCAAACTCTCGCTGGACCGCAGGGAAAAACCCTTCCGGAGCACGTACGTCGTTTTGTTTTGCAACAGCACCTAACTGCGCCTTGAGCTCTTTGAGCCTCCACTTGATCCGTTTGACTTCCGTAAGCGCCGTCAGGTAAGCATTCTGAGCTTCGCTCAGAGCGCGACGCTGGGCGTACGCCCCGATCAACATGGCTTGCTCGTTGCGGAGGCGGTGCCACGTTGCGGTAAGCCGCCTCCTCTCGCGCAACCTGTTCCGCTCTCCCGGATCCCCGGGTGAGCTTGCCAAGGTGGCGAGCCGCGCAGCCGTCCGGTCAATCTTCTGCTGGAAGGCAGCCACTCGGTCCGCGTCCTCAAGGCGTTCTATTATTTCCTTACACCTGTCCCGGATCCGGGAAACCTCAAGCTCAGCACGGGTGAGATCCTTCTGAGCGGTGGCGATCTGCTCTCGAACGCTGCGGGTTTCCCGGAACCTGAAGATCCTCGCCGCGCAGTCACCCAGCCAATCGTGCAGCAATTCTACGGTTACCGGACCTGAGCGCTGCTGAAGCCCGAGCGCGCCGTCCAACTCTTCCCAGGTGCCTTCACTGAGCGGAGGGCCGACAAGAGCAAAATCAAGAAAAATTTTCTCCTTCTGCGTGAGCGATTCCAGAACCGCTCGGGCCGATCCCTCCCGACAGGCTGCAATTCTCGCCCACGCAATGGTTTCCAACAGGTCCCAAACCGCGCGGTTCAACGCTTCGCGAACGGCTGTTTCCTCCTCAAGCTCCCTGGGGGCTTCCGGCCATGATTCGAGAAGCTCTTCTATTTCTCTGGCGTCAAGCGCGAACCGCTCGCGTGCGAAAATCGGGAAATTCTCCGGGGGTTCGGTTCCCAGAAAGAAAGCCGTCTTACTTTCACTTTTCATGCGGTACAACGTCTCTGCAAGAGCAGGCCTACCGCCCCTGCGCTTCTCAGTGCAGCGGATACCTAAGGCTGTCCTTCTTCTTATCGTTGGTGGGGGCTCCGCCCTTCACCGCCCGGAAGCCTGAGTATGGAAATAGATATTCCCGGACCTGGAAAATCACGCCTGGTGATTTTTTCGGCACCCGCCCAGGCTCCGGTTTCGCCATTTTGCGGCGGACCGCCCGGACCCTGTTCGGACGGAGGCCGGTGGGGAAACTCCAGCTCGAAGCCGGCGATCACGGGGGGAGCTTTTCCGCCGCTTCAAGCCAGTTGCCTATAAGCTGAATGAAGGTTCCCGGCGTTATGCTTCCCGGCCGGGCGTTTATGACCATGACTTCTACTTTTCTGCGAGCAAAAAGATCCACCAAGCTGGGGGTGCGGGTCAGCAGGTGAGCCGCATGCGGCCACTTCTTGAGCAACTCCTCCGCAAAGCTCCCCAGGTCCTGCGGCCCGGGACAAGCCTCCGGGAAAAGCACAGGCCCCAAAGGCAGGCCGTTTTTGCGAAGGTAGAAGTGTGCCGCCTGGGAACAAAGCCTCTTGCCCGGGGCAAGATAAACGACCCTGCTGAGGGAACCACGGCTGAGGCGGTGAAGCACCGGGGCGGCTTGGGGATCGGCTTTCCAGTCTTCAGGGTGTCGAGGGTCGAGCTCCGCCCATGATCCTCGGGCTAGTGTGCAGTCCAAATCGCACAAGTAAAGCGTTATACCGCGGGAAATAACTTCCACAAAAAGCGCCGGCCGGGGAAGGTGATAAGCGACCTCCAAGCCCCCGCCGACGTTCAAATCAATCCGAACGGCTCTCTGTACATCGGTGGGGGAGCCCGCACGAAATTTGATCCGGGCGTAACCTTCACTGTAGCTTATCGCTGATCCCAGCTGCTTGCCGCCTTCCGAAAAAACAACTTGAATCCCGGAGCGACGGAGCGGCCCCGGGCCGGGCTCATCGAGTGAAACCCGTGCAACTAGTTCAAGCTCCTCCCCTGGAAGTGCCAATCTGTCGCACCCGTCGAGGAAAGCCTCGGGCAGCGAAAAGCTCACAAAAATGAGGTAGAGCCCGGTCAGGAACAAAGCGTGAATGATGAGAATGGGAATGAGGACTTTTAAACGAAGCGCCTTCATAGGCTTTCCGCCTGTTTTTCTGCCGTCCACTTTTTCAGGCCATTACCATAACCGAAGGCCGCCGGGATTCCCAGGTGCCCGCGGTCGGACCGGAAGCTCTTCTTTTTCACCACTTGCTTGCGCGCTGCTCGGCTCGAGCGTCTAATGGTACTTAAGAGAGCCAGGAGGGTCAGCAAATGGACGACGACAACGGATTGATCCGCTTTTTCTCGGAGGAGGACTTCTTCGAAGGGGAACCGATTCCTCCTGAGCTTTGGTCGGATTACCTGGAAGCCCCCTTCGGGACGTGCAGCGTTTGCGGCGTTCCTCTGGAACGCACGGTTTACGAGATACAGAAAGCTTTCACCAAGCGCCAGCGCACCCCCTCGGATCGCAAAGGCGGGGAGAAACCGAGGGGCCCCTCCTGGGAGACTGTCATTGAAATGGCTTGTTGCCTCGATTGCGGCAGATCGCTGGCGGTCGAGTATTCGCAGCAGTCCATGGAAGCTATCCGAAAGTTCCTTGCTGAAAGGCTTCGTCTCGACCGCCCCCCGGAGCTTTGCAACCTCTGCGGGGAGCCCTTTGCAGCCGCACCGAGTTATTCCTGCTGGGCACTCGGCCGGGGAACCAGCTTGCTCTTTCCTGTGATTCACGTATGCGCCTTTTGTGAAGAAAAGCTCGAGAGCCTGCTTTCTGAAAAGACCCGCCGCGCACACGAGGAATTCGTCAATAAGACTTTCCCCGGAGTTCCGGCGGATCTGGATTTTTCCCCGAAAATCCTTCTGTGAACGCAGCCCTTCCGCTGATTAGAGCCACCTGCGGCACTGCTTTCCCCCTCCAGGGCTCCGGCCTCGGGCTTGACTGTCTACCGTGCGCCTCCTATGCTTAGCCTTTTTGTCAAGGGCAGTGCGGGGCGCACAAGAGCTCGACCGACAGGAGCTTTGAACCACTGCAGGCAAGAAGCCGGGCTCCTTCTTCTTTTCGCTTGCGGGAAGTCGAGTGGCCCCGCCGGGAGGCCGTTTCAAGAGGTTATGAGGTTTGTGCCAATGGCTGAACAACGCAACAGGCGGAAGAATCAACGGCGACGACGTATGCGGACCCTTGCAAAACCAAGCAGGTTGGACGACAGGCAGTACGGCGAATCGAACCGGCAAGATCGAGGAGTGGATGCGGTTACCCGCCGCCGCATAAGAGACGACCGCCTTTTCGGCGCCCTTTGTCACGCCGGAATCTTTCTCGGGATATGGGGGATTGCCACAACTGCGGTCATTTGGGCGTACCGCAAAGACAGGTCGCGCGTAATTCGGTTTCAGGGCGCCCAGGCTCTTCTTTACCAGCTTATTACCCAAGCTGTCATCTTCCTGGGAGCGGCCGTGTCGGCGGCGTTGCTGCTTCAGGCGCAGAACGCTTCGGGCGCCGGGCAGGTCCCCCAAGTGGTCGGGAAATGGTTCACCTCGGGCCCGATCCCTGTTGTTGTGGATCCGGCGACCCCCATGCCTCTCATTGTCGCCGCCGGGATCCAGATCCTCCTGGGTTTTGTCGCCTTCCTGCTCATGGTGCTGTGTTTGATCGGTCTTGAGCCTTCGTATCCCGTGGTCGGGTACCTGGCCCGCAAGGTGCTGGGGCTGCGAACCTCGCAAGCTGCAAACCAGCGGCAACAAAGTCAAACTCCGGCCAAAGAAGAGCAGACGGTCACGGACCCTGCGTCCTGAGCCGGACACACTGAGCTGACTTAGGGCAGAA
>CAZGYL010000203.1:0-8500 GCA_964529985.1 uncultured Planctomycetia bacterium
AAAATCCCTTGTCGGGCTCGACATTGGGTCCCACACCATTAAGGCGATCGAGTTTACCGAAGCGAGAGACTCCATCACGCTTACGGCTTTCGGCCGCGCGGTCATCGAACCCGAACGTGGAGAGGATGCCGTAGCCGAAGCCGTAAAGGAAGCCCTGCGCGACGGTGGGATCAAGACAAAGGAAGTGGCGACCGCTGTTTGCGGCCGCTCGGTTATCGTCCGCTACATAAGCATGGTTCCGATGTCCGACGAGGAACTGCGAAGCGCCCTGCGTTTCGAGGCCGACAAGTACATTCCGTTCGATGTCGACGAGGTGGTGCTGAGCTGCCAGCGCCTTGAAGGCGAACCTGAAAGTGAAACCGCCGACGAAGGCGACGAAAAGGAGATGAAGGTCCTCTTGGTCGCTGTAAAAAGAGGGCTTATCGATGACCACGTCGCCTTGCTTATGAAATTGGGGTTGCTGCCGCGCGTGATCGACGTGGATTCCTTCGCTGCAGGAAACGCTTTTGAACTCAGAACGATGTACAGCCCGCGCGTAGAGGATGACGACCGGGTTGTAGGACTGATCGATATAGGTGCTTCCAAAACCAGTATCAACATCCTGCGCGGCACGACGTCCCACTTTTCGAGGGAAATCTATCTGGCCGGCAACGATTTCACAGAGGCCGTGGCCCGACGTTTCGGCGTAGAGACCGAGGAAGCCGAACAGATCAAGATCGACCCCCAAGATAAGGCGCAGGAGGTCGAAGAGGCCGTTCTTCCGGTCATCGACGATTTGGCGAATGAGGTTCACCTGTCATTTGATTATTACGAAAACCAATATGACCGGCAGGTTGAGGAGATCTACCTTTCAGGTGGAGGCGCGGCGCTTCACGGAGTCGACACCATTTTAGCGCGCATCTTCAACCGGCCGGTCAGTTATTGGGATCCCACCGACAACCTTTCGGTGGATCAAAAGCGCGTGGATGTGCAGGAACTCAAGGCGTCCGCCCCTCAGCTGGCTGTAGCGGTGGGGTTGGCTTCCAGGATTATGGGTTAGGAGCAACGGCACATGATCCGCATTAACCTGTTGCCGCCTGAGTTGCAGAGGGCCACCCAAACCCCGAAGTCCGTTCTCTACTTGGGGGCGGCGGGGCTGCTGTTGGTCCTGAGCATCGGAGTCGTTTACCTGTACTTGTGGCTGAATCTCTTGGTTCTCCGCCAGGAACAGAACGACTTGGAGCGCAAGGTGGCTCAGTTGGAACGGCAGGCGCAGGAACGCGACGCATTGCTTGAAGATCTCAAGGATTATAAAGAGCGCGAGCGCAGTATAGTGCAGATAAAAACCAACCGTATCCTCTGGTCCAGGAAGCTTGACTACCTTGTGCGCCTCACGCCGGACGAGATTTGGATCACCCGACTGAAGGTCTCCAAGTCCGAGGACGGCACCATAGGATCAGGCCGGAGGAAAAAAGACACGCCCGGCTTTCTCGAGTTGCAATGCTATGCACTCGGAGCCAACGTGGCGACCATGACCGAATTCCGCCGCCGTCTTATGGGTGAACAGGCTTTTTGGAAGTATTTCCTTACGGAGCCCATAGCTCCCAACGATTTCAGCTACGGCTTCGCTTCGATCTCCCAGCCGTCATGGGACACCGTGAAACTCGAAGGATTCCGCGAGGAGAACAATATCAGGTTCACGATTCGGTTTGAACTTGAGCGTCGGAACGCTCGGAATGCAAAAGACAACAAAGCGAAAACAGGTTGAGGGGGAGGATTGATCCGTGCATAGCAAGCGCCAATTAATGACCCTCCTTGGGATATTCGCAGTCGCGGTTGCTGTTCTCGGCACCTTGCTCTTCTTCAAGGTCCGCCAGTACCGGGAAACCACCGCGAGACTCGACTCGCTGAAGCAGCGCGAAAGACGCGCAAAGAGGCTCATCGCAGAGATTCCCAAGCTGCGCAAACAGGTCAAAGCGCTCTCGAATCAGGTGGAAATCTACGCCGAAATCCTGCCCAAAGAGCAGGAAGTCCAACACGAAGCTTTCGTGGAAACCATGGACCGTTACGCGCGGGAGACCGGGCTGAGGATTCTGCGCGCCGATCCGATCCTAACCAAGAAACCCACCGAAGCTCAGGCAAGAAGGCGCGGAAGGAAGAAAAAGAAGGAGCCGACGTCGGAACCGGCGTTCGAAGAGCACCGTTATCTTTTCGATCTGGTTGGAACCTTCCCCGACTTTCTGCGCTTTCTGAACAAGATCGAAAACTGGGACCGGTTCCTGGCCGTGGAAGAAATGGAAATCAGACCTTACGGCACCGCAAGCCGGTTCGAAACCGGGCGGAAGGCCGATCAGAAGGAGATAGAAGCGGCGCAGAAGCCGCTCAAAACGATCCAGTTGGTGGTGACGACTTATACGTACAAACCGAAGAAACGGGATCACACCGCTTCGCGTGACCTGTAGTGGAGAGAGGTCGTTGATATGCGGGATATGATCTGCCGTCTCCGCTTCGCTGTGGGGGCCGCCCTGCTCCTCGGTACGGCCGCGGCGGCGGCCCAAAGCGGAATACCGCCCGCCGGACCGCCGCCCGCCAACCAGCGGGAAGAGCTGGTCACTCAACGGCGGATCCGCGAGCTCAGACGCCTGGCCATTGAGAACTTCAACAAAGGCGGAACGCGTCTGGCCGAGGCCGCCCGGAATCTCATGGATCTGATAAATCTGCGGCCCTACGTGCCTGATTACCATCTTGCGCTCGCCTTAGTATTCCGGCGCGAAGGCCGCCACGAAGATTGCTACCGCAAGCTGAACGATGTCTTGGATCTCAACGGGCCGAAGCAAATCGTTTACCTCTTTATGGCTGAATACCACATGCGCCGGGGCGACAAGCAAAAGGCGCTTAAGGCCTTGGGTAAGGCGGCTGAGAGCGGAATGAACATCATGGAAGCCGTCGCACATCTTCCGGTGCTCAGGCCCCTGCGCACCGATACCGAGTTCGTAAAACTCACCCTTTCTCTGGAAAGATTCGGTTTGAGATCGCTTGAGTTTCCTCAGAACTTCCGCGATCCTTTCCGGCCATCGCGGCTCTGGCGCAAGGTAACCGAATCCAAAGAAGGCGGCATTGATGCGGCCGGGATCCTTCGCAGCAAGGTTCCCGACAAGGATGAACAAGCGCGGCTTCTGCTTGAGGCCAAAGCGGCGCTGGCTTCGATCGAGAGATATTTGACCAGCCCGCGTGCGGACGATACAAAGGCTATGCAGACATACCGCAGGCTCCAGGCGCTTATGGCCCAGCGCTCACGCATAACCGTACCTCGCATAGCACGGGAGTTCGATGCAATAGCCAGAAAGCTGGGTGAGATCGAGACCAAGCTCCAGGATCTCAAACTCCGCTTCTTCTGGCAGGAAGCGGAAGGCATGATAGCCAAAATGCGCTCCGCTTTCGAAGCCACCGAATACGCTAAAGTCGAAAAGATCTACGAAGACGTGAAAAAACTGGCGGACGAAATGGTCAAGGCCAGCAAGAACTTCCGTCCTGCAGCGCAGCGCGTCATGCAGGTGGCCGATTATTGGCGGCGCAGGGCTCAGATCAGAAGCGAATTCGCCAAAAAAGAGCTTAAAATCGTCGGTATCGTCACAAGCGAAATCGACGGTAAGCGGGCGAATTTCGTTATATTGAACAAGAAGCTTCTCCGCGAAGGCGATGCCTACCAAGGTTTCCTCGTGGAGAAGATAGAGCGCAATCGCGTTACCGTCCGATACAAGGGGGAACGCATAGGGTTGGTATTCCGGCGGTACTGAAGGGCACGTACGGGAGGACATAATGAGGAAGCGTTTGGGAACGTGGCTGTGCGGTGTGGCGACGCTTTGCGTCCTGGCCGGATCCGACCTCGCCGCTCAGGGCGGGCGCTTCGCCGACTACATCGACCAGGAGAACCCCACGCCGGCGCCGAAGCGCGAGGAATACATTATCCTCGACGTAAAGGACAAGGATCTGCGCGATGTTCTTCGCGCGATAAGCCGGAAGGTCGGGGTCAATATCATCGCCGATCCCAATGTGGACGAGAAAGTAACCGTCACATTGGATCGGGTGCAATGGCGTCGCGCTCTGGATGTAATCGCACGCCAGACGAACTGCAAGATCGTGGAGGAGTCCGATCGTCTGATCCGCTTCACTCAGCCTCCGACGATCAGCATGGAGTTCCAGGACGCCGATCTGAAGCTCGTCCTGGACCTGGTGGCCAAACAGAGCGGTGCGAACATCGTCATTGCAAACGATGTCAAAGGCACCATAAGTTTGAGCCTCCGGGAGGTGCCCTGGCAGGATGCGCTTAACACAATCGTAAAGACCGCGGGCTACACGGTGGTCGAGGAAACCCTTCCCTCCTCGGGGACCAAGATCCTCAGAGTGGTAAGCCCGGACTCTCTGGAGCAGCAGCTCGAAACTTGCTTCATTCAGCTCAAATATATCCGTCCTGAGGACAAGTATCGCGCGGTCATAACAAACGTGCAGAACCAGGCCATATCGATTTTCCTTGACAAGGACGGCAAGGCCCGCCAGCCCCAGGCCGAAGAGGAGGGAAAAGAAGAGTTCTCACTGCTGACCGCGCTGCGCCAGATTCTCTCCAAGAACGGCTCCATACAGTACGATCCCCGGACGAATTCGCTGTACATAAAAGATATCAAGCCGAGGATCGACGAGATCAAGAAAATCGTGGCGCAACTCGATCGGCGACCTCCGCAGGTTCATGTCAAGGTGCGCTTCATTACCACTTCCAACGTGGACCTCTTTGAGAAAGGCATGCGCTTCGTAGACGCTTCCACCGGAGAGCGCACCGGCGACATACTGTCGTTCACGGGCCGCGCTCCCGACACCGACAACGTCTTTCTGGCGGCAAAGCGGGACGACAACGACAACCCCATACCGGAGTTCATTTCCAACAAACTCCTGTATTGGGGAGGCACCTGGCCTTTCGATCTCGGGCATTGGGGCAAGCCGGTTCACGGCTTCCACGCCCTGGGCATACTGGACCTGACGCGCGTCCAACTGCTGTTGAGCTTCATTCAGGACGACGACAACTCGCGCATTATCCAGGCGCCCGAGCTTACCACTCTGGACGGTAAGTCGGCCACGATATTCGTAGGCGAGAGCATTCCGTTCGCCCAGCAGCAGGTCTCCTACGACCAGAACGGAAACGCAACGGTGACGTTGCAGGAGAACGAGCGCTCGCCCGTCAACGTCGGCTTTACCCTTTACCTGACGCCGCACGTAATCCCCGGAAGCGACGAAATCGACCTGACGGTGATACCCAAGATAAGCACGCTGACCGGAAAGACCTCCGATCTTGACGGTTTCGATCGGTTCCTCTTCGGAGACACGTACATCGACCTGCCGCGTGAATCTGCTCAGACGGTCGTCACCTCAATGCGGGTCGAGCAGGGACACACAGCTGTGATCGGCGGACTGCAGACGGAGCGCCGCAGCGAGATCACGACAAAGGTTCCGCTTCTGAGCAGCATTCCGATTCTGGGCCACCTTTTCACCTACCACAAAGAGTGGCGGCGGGTTGAAAGCGTATACATCTTCATTACGCCGACGATTCTGGAAACCGTCGACCAGATCGAAGAGGTGAGCAAGCAGGCCTTGGATCGGGTTCGGGAGGCCGACTACTTCTACAAGAAGGCCCAAAAGGGCGCCCACGAGTAGCGGGCGGCGTCTGGCAAAAAGGCCTGCTGTACGCTACAATCCTCCCGGAAAGGGGAGAGCCTCGGAGTTGGGGTTCTCCCTTTTTCGCTCTCCCCCCGCGTGGCGTGTTTCCGGAGAGGAGGAGGAGTGAAGCGTACAATATACGTAAGCGTTTATGAAGGTCTCCTAACCAGAGTCGCCGTAACCGAAAACGGTGAGCTTACGGCCTATGAGGCCGAGGCGCCTGGAGAACGGCCTATTCTCGGGCAGATCCACCGGGCTGAGGTCTCCCACCAGGCCCGGGGGCTGGACGCCGTTTACGTGAATCTCGGCGACGGCGGGCGGGCCTTCCTCCACCGAAGCGACATTTATCTGGGAGCCGTTCAGCCCGACGGGATTGTGCCCTACGCGAGGACCAGGAACGCCGGCACTCCGGTTCCCGAGCTCCCCAAGCAGGGGACCCCCCTGCTGGTCCAGATAAAACGAGAGCCCTTCCCGGGAAAAGACCCCCAGGTCACCACAGATATCAGCTTTCCAGGATACCGTCTTGTCCTGCGCCCCTACCGGGCGATCCGCCGAATAAGCAAGGTTCTCAGAGATCGCCGCAAGCGGGATCAGATTCACGGCGCTTTGAGGCGCATGCCGCTTCCGGAACGCTGCGGCATTATCGTGAGGACTGCAGGGGTTTCAGCTTCCAAGGAGGACCTTGAGCGGGAGCTCGCCATGCTGACCGAGCGCTGGGAGAAACTGGTGGCTCAAGCCAGGCGCGCTTCCCGTCCAAAGTTGCTCTACGAGGAGCCGGATATTATCGAGCGTATAGTAAGAGACTCCGTCGGCGACTCAGCGGTTCAGATAATAGTCAACCACAAGGAGACACGGAATCGGATAAAGGAGCTTGTGGAGCAGGTCTGGGGGCCCGACGGTGCGCTCTGCCAGCTTTACCGCGGAACCCAACCGCTTTTCGATGCCCATAAGGTTGCGCAGAAAGTTAAGGACCTCTACAATAGGCGGGTTCCGCTGCCCAGCGGGGGTTCAATAGTTATCGATTACACCGAAGCCTTTACCGCGGTGGATGTGAATGCAGGGCCGGGAGATACTGATCCGGAACGCACGGCTCTGCAAACGAATATCGAGGCTGCCGAAGAGCTTTTCCGGCAGTTGCGCCTCCGCAACGTGGGCGGAATCATAGTTTGTGACTTCGTCAGCATGAAGGAGGCCCGCAACCGCCGCCGCGTGGAACGGCGGATGGCGGAGCTCGCCCGGCAGGACCCGGGGCACATTTGGGTGGGCCCGGTGAACAAGTTCGGGCTTGCGGTCATTACGAGGAAAAACGAAAGACCCGCAATGACCCAGCTCCGCCTTGAGCCTTGTCCTTACTGCGCCGGCAGCGGTTGGGGGACCGATGGACTGGAGACAGCGGCCAGGCTGATCGACGACCTTACAAGAGTGGGAGGGCGCAAGAGGGTGACGGTCAAAGTGTCCACCGCTCTCAAGGCGATAGTTGAAAAGAACGAGGCTTTTGCGGAGGTGAGCGGGAAGCTCGGCAAGGCCCTCAACCTCGAGGAGCTTCCCGACGCTTCGGGATATGTTTATCTGGTCGAATGACCGCTCGGTCGCATGACCGTTCCGGTTCTTCGAGAAAGTTCGGTGAACGGAGATAGCTCTATGTACGCTGTGATCCGCGACGGCGGACGCCAGTGGCGCGTTGAGGAAGGTACGGTCCTTGATTTGGATCTCAGGCCGGCTGAGCCGGGGCAAGTGCTTGAGTTCAAAGAGGTGCTTGCCGTGGGAGGAGCCGGGGAGACAAAAATCGGCAATCCCACCGTTCCTGAAGCCAAAGTGCTCGCAGAGGTAAGAGGAACGGTCAAAGGGAAGAAACTGGAGATCCTCTGGTGGCGCCGGAGGAAGGCGTCGCGAAAGCACCGCGGCCACCGGCAGAAGTATACTAGAGTGGTGGTAACAAAGATCCTCGCTGGAGAAGAAGAGCAAAAGGAGGAGGATCATGGCACATAAGAAAGGCGGCGGATCCTCCCGCAACGGTCGTGATTCAAACGCAAAGCGGCGCGGCGTGAAGCGATACTGCGGAGAGCTGGTGAAGGCCGGCGAGATCCTCGTACGCCAGTGCGGAACCCGCCTGCACCCCGGCAAGAACGTCGGGGTCGGCAGAGACTGGACCCTTTTCGCCAAGATCGACGGCCGCGTCAAATTCGAATCCCGCGGCCGCGTCAGTGTCTACCCTCTCGAGAACTGAACCGCTCTACCTTCTGTGGGCGAAAAGCTACGCCCCTTTCTGGATCGTGCCACAATCAGGGTGCGCGCCGGCCGTGGAGGGGACGGCTGCGTGAGCTTTCACCGCGCCCGCTACCTCCCTAAGGGAGGCCCTGACGGAGGGGACGGCGGAAGGGGCGGCTCTATTTTCCTCCGTGCAAGCCCGCACCTCAGCACGCTGTACGACTTGGAACGCCGCCCGGTTTACGCAGCCGAGGACGGGAAACCGGGTCAAGGCGGAAATCGAACGGGCCGCTCCGGGAAAGACCTCGTAATCGACGTCCCTTGCGGCACCCAAGTCTTCATTCACCCTCGAGGGGAAAAGCCCGACTTCGATCTGACCGAACCGGGTCAAACCGTGCTTGTTGCGCGCGGCGGCCGCGGCGGCCGCGGAAACAAAGCCCTCGCAACACCGGTCAATCAAACACCACGCGAGGCCGAGGAAGGCGAACCGGGTGAAGAAAAGGTTCTGGATCTGGAGCTCAAGCTCATTGCCGATGCCGGCCTGGTAGGCCTACCGAACGCAGGGAAGTCCACTTTGCTTCGCAGACTCTCAAGAGCACACCCGAAG
>CAZGYL010000204.1:0-8494 GCA_964529985.1 uncultured Planctomycetia bacterium
AGGAGGCGCGGCTTAGGATGGAGCCCAACGGTAAGGGCCGGTTTGTGAACGGAGGAAAATTCTGCGGAGGAGGTTTCCAATGGAGCGGAAGGCGTGGCGAATCTCCATTTTTTCCGTTGTCTTCATTGTCGTAGGGGCTCTCTGCGTGCAGGGGGGCCTTGTAGCTCACTGGGCTCTTGATGAAGACCCCGGTACAAGCGGTCTGAATTCGATCCTTGATTCAGGCCCTTCGGAACTTTATCACGGAACTCCCACCTTCGTCGAAGCTCCACCTGTCACTTTCGAGCAGCCGGGTGCGGCCGACTATACCGGTACCTGCGCGGCTTTTACAGGAGCTGCAGGTATCGATGTTCCGTACGATCCCGAGATCAATCCCGAAAGCTTCACCTTCTGCGCGTGGGTGCTTCTTGAAACCGTGGGTGGATACCAATCTGTTGTGACAAGCCGGCATGACAACTTCCCTGATCTTGCCGGTTATATCCTTTACTGTGATCCCAACGGGAATTGGACCTTTTGGACGGGCAGGCAAGGCGGCTGGGACGGCCTTGCCGGCGGACCGGCTCTTGTAGGTGAGTGGACGCACTTGGCGATAGTGTTTGACGCCGACACGGGAACCAAAAGCATTTATATAAACGGCGTAGGTGTTTCGGATACCACTCAGCAATACGTGCCGAATCAAGTCAGAGACTTGCACCTTGGATCCGGAGGAGACTTCGGAACGCAATATGTGTTTCACGGCAGCATTGATGACGCGGCTTTATGGAGCGTCGCCCTTACCGAAGAGCAGATCGTACAGGTTATGGAGGAAGGGGCCGGCTCGGTGTCTGAAGATATGGTCGCTTATTGGAAGCTCGATGAGCCGGCAGATGTAAGCGGTGCGGGAGCCGTTGTTGATTCAACCGGAAACGGGCATGACGGCGACCTGCCGCCTCCTCCTTTTGAGCCCGGAAGCCCTGGAGCTACGGAGAATACCGGCACTTCTATTTGTTTCTCAAATGCTTCGATCGATGTCATATATGCTCCTGAACTTAATCCCGAAAGCTTTACTCTCGCTCTGTGGGCCAAACCGCAGGTTACCGCCGGTTTCCAATCCGCTGTTACGAACCGCTATGATATAAACACCGGTGAGGAGACCCAGGGTTTCGTTCTCTATAACGACAACAACGGAAATTGGGCGTTCTGGACGGGGATCGGACCGACGCTGGGCAACCCGCCGTGGGCGGTTTTGGCCGGCCCGCCGGTGGAGGTGGATGCTTGGCAGCATGTTGCTATTTCTTTTGATGCCGATACCGGCACAAAGGCTATGTATGTAAACGGAGAGCTTGTTGCAAGCACGACGGATCAGCCTTACGTGCCGAACACGTTCCGAGACCTGCATATAGGGGGCGGGGGTGATATGGGTGACCAGTATCGCTTCGTAGGATGCTTGGATGACGTTGCGCTTTGGGACGAGGCCCTCACTGCGGAGCAGATCCAGGATGTGATGGAAAACGGGATAACCGGCGGTCAGCCCCCGGCGGAAGTGTTTGTGCGCGGTGAGGCCAACGACGACGGGCAGGTCAACATTGCGGATGCGATCTTCATCCTTACGTTCCTCTTCGGAGGCGGAGAAGCGCCTCCTTGCCCTGATGCAGCGGATGCAAACGACGATGGAGCCTTGAACGTTGCAGATGCGATAAAGCTTTTGGGGCACCTTTTTGGAGGTGAAGGGCCGCTGCCCGAGCCCGCCGGGGCTTGCGGAGCCGATCCTACCGGAGACAGTTTGGAGGCGTGCAACTACACGCACTGCCCCTAAGCACTATGGCTTAGTCCCGGCTATCGGTCTGCCTGCAGCTCGTATAGTAACGAGTGCTCGAAGGCGGACTCCGGGCCGGCCACTGCAGGTGAAGGAGACCAGGTTGGCCCCTTTTCGCAGCTCAGGGAGCGGCGGCTTAAGCTCGATCTCTTGCTTCACTGCGCCTCGCTCGTCGTAGAGCATGCACCTCTGAGAATCGAGGTACTCCAAGTACCAGCCGCTCTGAAGGGATACAGGTATCGAGAGTGTGCCGCCGTTCAGCGAGAGCAAGAAATCCCGGAGCGCGACTTTTCGGACCGGAAGGGCCCGTATGGGACCGAGATAGATCTGAACGGTTTCGCCCGGGGGCAGCTCGTTCAAATACAGGTTCAGGCCGCCGACATGTGAGCGGTTCAATCTCGTGCGGTAGATTGCATGCTGGCCTCGATAAGGCCACACGTACTTCCGGTGAAGCCCTGCGTCCCTTTCTCTGAAGAGCAGGACCACATAGCGCCAGCCCGTAAAATCGATCTTTACATAATGGTCTGAATAGGCCGCCATGTATTCCGCCGGTGTCGTAAGCTGCACATTGAGGATTTCCCCCTTGCCGTCACCTTTGATCCAGAAGCCCACGGCATCGCACTTCTCCATACGGAGGTGAGGCTGAAAACGTTTGCTCACGCGGCACCAGGCGCCGCGCCGTGAGGTTCCTTTGTTTACGGCTTGATAGAGCGCACATTGTTCCCCTTCTTTACGGACCTGGGGAGACAAGGTCAGCCGGTGTTCGACGTGGGGGGCCGAAGCGGATCCGTTGAATTCCGCCGGTTTTTGAAAATCGCACAGAAGAACGGTTCCGGGGCCTCGGGATCTTTCAGCTGTGTAAAGGGCTTCGATTCTGAACTTCAGTTTCTGTGTTTCGAATGGATTTTGAATGGTCCAACTTACCTTTTCGCCGGAATGCAGCTCCACCTTTCGCTCAAAGTATCTGACAGGTAAGAGTTCGCAGACCCCGGCCCCACCTCGGACAAGGTGGAACTCCTTTCCAGGTTCTCTGAGCCGGGCTTTTACGGAATCTTTCAGCTTCCCGCTAAGGCGCAGTTTTTCATAGGAACCTACAAGATCGAGGTATTCGTTCTGCCTTTGGTTAGGCGGGTTGTCAGAGGCGCTTACCCCTTGAAGAGAAAGGGGCGAATCATTACCGAGGGCCTTACAGCAGAGGTATTCGATTTCGTCCGGCATTTCGCCGCGCCAATCTCTTGTCGGTCCCAGTATCGCCCACCAACCGAGTTGAGCCTGAAGCAAGGTAGCCTTTCGATACCACAGTACGGATTCGCAATGCATATCTACAAATGACTTCAGGCCCCACCGCGGGTGGTCCCAGGCCCCGACCCGTGAATGGAAGGGCCAGGAATGGTGTCCCCAGCTGCTGGCCTCGACAATAGCGGGGCGCTTGAGGCGCGCGAAAATGGCCCGCCTCATAAGAGCGACGGAATGCCAATCACCCATGCCCTCGGAACCGTCCATGTAGATCATGTCGAAGCCGCATGTGTTGAAGATTTCCGCAATACGTTCCGCCACTTCATCGACAAGAGTCGAAGCGGGATCAGGGTAAAACGAATAATAACGATGCTGAAGGTGTTTCACCCAGGAACCTGCTGAATGCGGGCGGGGTTTGGTGCCGAGAGCCCCGCGTTTGCACTTGCCGAACCCGTAAGGAGGTTCGAAAGAAATGCTTTCGTACTGAATTAGCTCTTCTCCTATTTGGAGCACGTTGCCGCTGCTTGCGTAAGACCAGACGGTGCTGTGTTTCCGTGGTTTTTCAAGGGTCGGTATAAAATCCGCTTTTGGATCCACGTCCTTCGCCAATACGTAGAAAGCATCGGCTGCAAGCCGCGGATCGGGAACCGGCCTGACCCATGGGTCGTTGGTGCTTATACAGCCTGTAAGTGTATGCAGCCCGGCTTTAAGCCCTGCTGAATGGATCTTTTCAACTACAGTGCGCAAACCTTCGAGCCCATGAGGGAAAAGGTCTTTTCTCACTTCATAGTGACCTAAGCTTCGCCACCAACTTATCAGGTGGAGGTGGGTGGCGCCGCATCGGCGGGCGAGGTTGATCCAGCGGTCGATATTGCTTTCCGAAACAACGGCGAAAACATAGGATCCTCTGTTTTCAGGAGCTTCGAGAGCCCAAGGCCCACCTAATGCGGAAGAAAGGACTCCTTCTGTCTGCATGACTTCTTTCAGGATCTTTCTCACTGAGCTGTAGGGGCATGCCACAAACGCCGCCTTCCCGCCGCGGAATCCGTACCTTTCCCGGCATAAGGCTCGCAGGATCGGAGGCCTGCCGCCCACAATAACTCTGGTTTTCAAAGCCAAGGTGCGCAGGCAAAAAGCGAAGTTGTCATCGGCTGCAACTCCCGAGGTTCCCGATACATAAAGCGCGGGCTTAACCCGCACCATAAAAAAGGTGACTTCTGAGATGTCCGGGCCGGCCGCCTCCAGGATTTCAAAAAGAAAGTAATGCTTTTCGGCCGTAGGAAGAAGAACCAAGCGCGCGTTGGTTCCTTTGAAGCGCAGAAGCCACCTTTCTCCCCGAACTCTAAGCGAAGTGACCGGATACGTCTTGCCCTGCTTGGTCACAGCTGCAATCGGCCCTTCTCGCGCAAGCATATCCACTCCCGAGGCCTTATCAATGAGGCGGACTGCGGTTCCTTTTCCGTCAAGTACAAGAGTTGCGAAATCATTCTCAAGGCGGATCTCAGCCGAAGCGGCGTTGCCTGCATGGATTGTGACAGCCGTCAGGAGGCATGCGGGAAAGGCCACATAGTGCAAGAAGCGGATCATGGGCTTACAACTTTTCATGACTTCCTCCTTGGGAGTGAAAGGTATGGGCGAAAAAGGGCGTTTCTCCCTTGCGGGTTTTCATCTTAAGCCGCCTGCACTCTGCGAAAAAGTGCGCTGCCTGCAGGCACGAACACGGCGGGGTGTTCACGTCCCCTGCGTTTAACGTACAATAGAACGGAACCGCCTGCGGAACAAGCGGCCCCTTATGCTCAAGGAGCGGTTTCAACCATGGAACGGGCTCATCTTGAGAGCTACCTGAATGAGTTTCTGAAAGTTTCCGAATGGAAGGACCACTGCCCCAACGGATTGCAGGTTGAAGGGCGGGAAGAGGTTCAGCGGATTGTAACTGGAGTCAGTGCCTCTGCAGAGCTCTTCGAGAAGGCGATCTCGCTGGGCGCCGACACGGTACTGGTCCACCACGGTCTTCTTTGGGGCGGAGCGCTGCAGCCCATACGCGGGGTATTGAGGGAAAGGCTTCGGTTGCTGCTTGCCGGCGGGCTGAATCTTTTTGCCTACCACCTGCCTCTTGACGCGCACCCTGAAGTGGGTAACAACGCCCGAATCGCAAGAGCTTTGGGCCTGGAAGAGATCCGACCTTTCGGCCTCTACGAGGGGCAGCGGATAGGTGTCATGGGCCTTACGTCCGGTTTGCCTGCAGAGCGGTTCTTTGCTAGAGTGGAAGAAATCACCGGCAGAAAACCTCTTGTCTTTGCATACGGCCCGCAGCGGATTCGGCAGGTGGGGATCGTAAGCGGCGGGGCTGCCGCGCAATTGAAGGAAGCTGTTGAAATCGGGCTTGACGCTTACATTACAGGTGAACCCGGTGAGCCTTCGCTTCACCTCGCAAAGGAAGGCCGTGTGCACTTCATAGCGGCGGGGCACTATGCCACCGAAAGGTTCGGAGTTAAGGCCCTGGGGGAGCACCTGGCTGAGAAGTTTTCCATCGAGGTACAATTCGTCGAACTGCAAAACCCGGTATAGTGCTTATCCTCGAGATCGCCTGTGAAGACCGGGCAGGAGCGCCGGGTTTCCGGCGGGGACGAGCGAATGCCTGAAGAACGAAATCGGCAAGCGGCAGGAAGGTCGCTTCGCGACCAAGCCGACAGGCTGCTTATGGCGGGCGTTCGGCGGGGCGACCAGCTCGCTTTTGCCGAGCTTGTGAGGCGTTACCAGCAAAGCCTTGTGAACTTTTTCAGACGCGTGGGCGTTTTGAACGATGCAGAGGATTTGGCCCAGGAAACATTCCTGCGGGTTTACAGGTACCGCAGGCGCTATAAGCCTGTGGCGCCTTTCCGTGCTTTTCTTTTCCGTCTGGCCGATCAGGTGCATATAGACTACTTGCGCAGGCAAAGCAGGCGTCCTGCGGCCGTGGGCCTTGAGACCGAGCCGTCGGGCGCCCCCTGGGTTGGAGCGGACGAGGGCCTGGAGGAAGTGGAGCGGGCCCTGCGCCGCCTTTCAGCGCCGCTGCGCTCTGTGGTTGTGCTCAGGGTCTTCAACGAACTTTCTTACACTGAGATCGCCGAAGCTCTCGACATACCCGTCGGAACGGTGAAGTCGCGGCTTTTTAGTGGACTGAGGGAGCTTCGCGGTTACTTTGAGAGGCGAGCGATAGCAGGCGACGTTTTGAGGTCCGGCGATGACGGCCCCGACCAGTGAAGATCTTCCGGAGCGCGACGTGGAATCGGCTGCAGCTTATGCCGCGGGCGGCCTTGCGGGGGAGGAAAAACTCCTTTTCGAGGAGCGCATGGCTGCAGATCCGCGCCTCAGGGAGGAGGTTGAGGCTTTTCGTGAAGTGATCGCACACCTAAGGAGCGCGCGGCCGCAGCCTCTCTCAAAAGACATGACCTCGGAGGTGCTGGAGCGCCTCAAGGAGAGGCAAAGGCGGGTGCGTCTGAGGTTGGCTGTCGGAGCTTGTGCAGCTTCGCTTATCGTACTTGGCGTGGGTGTGTTCATTGCTTTCGGAGAGCGGGACGGGGCTGTTGCTCCGGGGCGAAGCCTTGTAAGCGGAGCTGTTGAAAACTCGCTCTGGTGGCTTTCGCAAAACCAAGAGTCTGACGGGTCATGGGATCCACGGAAGTGGGGCGGCCAGGAGAACCTGCGGGTAAGCTTGACAGCACTCGGTGCTCTCGCCTTCTTGCGGTGGGCGGATGAATGCAAGAAACCCCAGTATGTTGAGACCGTCGGGCGGGCGCTTGCTTTTCTGCTGAAATGCCAGAACAAAAAGGGCAGGATCGCAGGCGGAGTGTCGGGGGGCAATCTCTGCCAGCACGCTGTTGCCACATTGGCTTTGGCAGAGGCGTACCTTCAGGGCCGCAGGTGGGTTAGGCGTGGTTTGGAGCAGGCTCTTACTTACTTGGAAAAAACTCAGTTGCCGTCAGGAGGCTGGAGCGCTGAGGGGGGCAGTGCTCCCAGGCTCGAGGTCACTGTTTGGCAGCTTGCAGCGCTTTCTTGGGGCAGGCGCGCCGGCCTACCGGTAAAAAAGGAGGTTCTTGCCCGGGGAGGGATGTACGTGGCGGCCAGTATCGCCGGGGGGGGCGGCGCGCGTCTGGAGCGCTTCGGTGTTGCCCGGTCGGCCTCGGCGCTCGGTTCCTTGTGCCTGCTCGTGCTTGAGAAGGATCTGCCGAAGCTCTCTGCAGTAGTGCAAAAGACGACTTACAGGATAGTCCGATTCCCATGGCAGTGCGTTCTTTTTGCTGCTGTAGCTTTGCCTGAGGGCACCGGACAGGGAGGGGAATCTGGGGAATCACGCGCGGGGGCCGAAAGATTCCCCGCCCTGGCTGGACCATTGTCCCAGCGGATCATAAGCGCGCTTGTGGGGGAGTCCGGCCGAAAAAAAACGGCCTGACGGGCTGCAGATAATCTTGCGGCCAGGCACATTGGATTGAACCATTGAAGGGCGGACAACGTTTAGCCTAAGGGGAGTGCCGGGGCGGTTCTTCCGGCAAGAGGCTCCTTTCAGGAACCGTACGATTTTGGCGGCAAGGAGAGGAAGATGACTATCACAGCAGTTGTCCTTTCGGTCGTTCTTGCAGCACCCGGGCCGGTCCCGACGGACGATGCGGCACTTAAGGCCGAAATCGTTAAGGCCTGCAAGCGAGCGGGTAACGCGCTCATCGACCGGCAGAATAAAGACGGCGGATACGGTCCCCAGGTGAACGGGAAATCAGATGTGGGGATCACAGCACTTGTTGTGTGGGCTCTTGCCACAGCACCTCCCCGGTATCGCGAATGGCACGGCCCTTATATTTCGGCCGCTGTGGATTACCTGCTCAAGCACCAGAAGCCCGATGGCGGTATTCATGACGGTGATCTATGGAACTACAAGACATCGATAAGCATCATGGCGCTTTCGGCCGTCGATGCGAAAAAGTACGCGGAGCAGATCAAGAAAGCAGCGCAGTTTGTAAAGAAACTTCAGCTGTGCGAAGAGTCGCCCGTTCCTTACAGCAAAGACCGCCACGTGGACTACGGTGGTTGGGGATACGGCTCAACGCGAAGGGCTGATCTGTCGAACACGCAGTTTGCGCTTGAAGCTTTGCGCACAGCAGGTGTTCCTCAAGATGATCCCGTATACAAACGGGCTCTCGTCTTCCTGAGCCGCTGCCAGAACTCCTGCGATACAAACGACGCTATAACCGAGGGGCTGATACCGCTTTTCGGGACGAATGACGACGGCGGTTTCATGTACAGACCGGGCCAAAGCCAAGCGGCGCCGCGTAGACTTCAGGACGGTACTTTGCTTCACTCCTCTTACGGCAGCATGACGTATGCCGGCATAAAGAGTTTTATATACACGCAACTTGATCGGAACGATCCGCGCCTCAAGAAGGCATACTCCTGGATTTGCGAGCATTACACCCTGGAAGAAAACCCTGG
>CAZGYL010000205.1:0-8461 GCA_964529985.1 uncultured Planctomycetia bacterium
AGATTACGACCCGGCGGGGCGCAGCGCCGTTGACATGGGTTGCTGAAAACAGGCCGATAGCGCAAAGAAGAACAGCCTCTCCGGTCAATCGCAACATCGCTTCTCCACCAGTCTTCCTTGAGTTTCAGGGTTCCGACCGCACGGCGCGCCAAGTGTTTCCCGCCTCCTGCGGGTTCTTACGAATGAAACACCGAACGGGCGTGCAGTCTTTTGAATCCTTCAAGAATATGCCCGCATTCTCGCAGTCAAGGATTGTACAGCCTGTTACGTTGCACCTGCTGCAGGCTTCAAGTATCAGCCCGCCGGGAGTCCCCCGGGTGCCTTTTATGTGCAGCCCCACGATCGAGCAGTCCCTGCAGCGCTGGAGGAAGACGGCGTTTCTCGTTTCGCTCGAGCCCCAATACCGCGGGTTGTAATCCACCATGTTCGGTCCGATCAAGAGCTGCTCGCAATCCACGGCGCGGATACTGTAGGCTCTCCCTTTCCACAAGACGTTACCCGAGATAACGACTCCTCTTGCGCGCAAGAGATCTATATTCACGTTGACGTCGCTCATTACGTTGTTGCAAATCGCTATGTTCCCCCACCTGGCTGTATTCCCTCGATCGATTCCCTTTTCAGGCCCGATGAATCGAATGTTCGCCGAGTCGTCGGCCTTCTGCGTGTGTTGGATCGTGCACCCTGTTACGGCTACTTCAGCCACAGCAGCGCTTCCGCCTCTTCCGTCTATCAGGATGTTCGCCGTGGGTGAGGCCTCAGAGGACTTTGCCGCAGGCGGCGCCATGTTGCCCTCGATATCACAGCCTGTTATTTGGATATTGCGTACATTTCCCGCTCGGGCCACTATCCCGCCGCCCCGGTTGTAGCTCACATGACAGTTTGAAATGTTTATCTGGTGGAGGTTCACGTCATCAAGATAGATTCCTTCCCCGCTGTTCTGATAGATATGGCAATCGGAAATTATGACGTTTCTGTTGTTCCCTACCAGATGAATACCGTAATGTGCTTTTCTGACCGCGACCTGGGTGATTATAAGTTGCATTGTGCCGTCAGCCTCAATACCTACGGCCTGCGGGTGAGCGCCTACGATCTCAATGCCTTTTACGACAGGCATGCGCTGTCTTTTCCAAACGGGCGCTTTGACCGTCTCAGGAGCGGCTGTTCCTCGGTGCGTGCCGAGAAATCTCAGTGCCGGCCCCGGTCCGGCCATAAGGAGTCGGGCTGTGCCGGTCCCCACAATTGAAACAGGGCCTACACGATCGAGCTCGATGACTATAGGTCGTGTCAGCCGGTAGACTCCCTTTGGAAGCTCGATATCCCCGGCACCGGCATCAACAGCCTTTTGTAAAGCTTTTGTATCATCGGTTTTTTCGTCGCCTTTCGCCCCGAAAAGGCGTACGTCCACAGGCTCCGCCCACGTGCAGAACAGGCAGACAGCAGAAAAGAGGGCTGCAAAACGCAGTTTCAGTTCTTCTCTCATGATCTGACTCCGCTTATTCGGCTTAAGGCTATCTGGGATTTTACGCAGTTATACCTGTTGCGGTCAATCGAGGCGCCGCCGGGAGCTTATTTGACTTTCTGCATGAATGAGCTGTATCGGCCTTCAAGTACCTGAAGCCCTGAACCTCTTGTGAGAACAAGCAGGTCCTGTACTTGTTCGGGCGGGGCGAAATCACAGGCGACAACGGCTTCGGGGTTGAGCCCCAGTGGAAAGGCTTTATTGAGAAGAGTCAGGTTTCCGCGGGTATCGTTTAGGAAGAGGAACGCGCAGTTGGTGCTTTGATCGACCGCAACGACGTCCGGCAATCCATCAAGATCAAAATCTGCAATCGCCATATCCGCAAGATCTTTTGGGAACGGCGCAGTGCTTATGGTGCTTCTTGAAGGCAGAGGCGCAGGCTCAAACGTTCCGTCCCTATTCGCCAAGAACACGCTGAGGCCTTTAGGGTGTAGGACAACAAGGTCCGCTACTCCATCCCTATTAAAATCTGCAGCGCCGAATGTGCGGGCGTCCTGCGGAAAAAAGAGGTCCTGCTCGCGCGCAGGCTCTGCAACCTGCGCAGTGGAGCTTCCTTCTTCAAAGCGGAGCGCGTGGAAGATACGTATGCATCTGCGCGCAAGGACCGCCCAAGTGAGACTGTGGTCCGGCCGGATCTCAAGAAGAATCAATCCCAGAGGGTCGATGCCTCCGCGTACGGTACGCACGTGCACCCGCTCCGAGCCTGCCTTCCGGCACAAAAGGGCTAACTTTCCATTCGTTGCAACCGCCATGTCTTGAGCCCCGTCCCCGTCACAATCAAGCGGCTCGGCATGGGGGGCTCCCGACGGCGAAGATTTCCATACGGCCGCCGTTAAAACGGTGTGTGGGCCGAAAGAGGAAGGAAGGACAATAGGTTTCTCCTCAAAAGCAGTAAGCGTTTTCTTGACGGCAGAGAAGATCGAAATGCGACTTTCACGTGCGCGATCAACCCATACAACCGCGAAGTCAAGCTCGCCGTCACCGTTGAAGTCCAGGGGAACGACGCTTTCGGGCGCAACGCCGTAACGCGCTTCCGGACTTTCCCACGCAAGGCTCCACTTTCCGGATTCTTGCTTGTAGATCAAGAGCTTGCGGGAGACCGGTTGCACAAAGGCACAAGCATAAGCGCCGCTTTTCTTCTCGAGCCTGCCTATGCAAAGAGACTGCGGGCTGCGTGAACCACGTCGGTTCACAAGGCGCGATTCGCACAGTACGCGCGATTTTCTGAAGAAAGGCGCTCCGAGGTCGAAAATGCGGATAACGTTTTCCGACCTGCCGGCTGCTGCAAGCAGGCCTTTTTGCAGGAGAACGGCTGCCTGCGGCGAGCCTATCGAAAGGGAAAGCTCGGACTTTTTCTGAAAAGAGATCCTGCCTTCCGTGTTACGTCCGGCTGTCGTTTTAAGCACGAATATGCGATCCCGAAACTCATCGCACACAATGAGATCCGGGTAGCCGTCGCTGTCAAGATCGCTCAAGAGTATTGTTTCAGGATCACCCTGTCCTCTTTCTGCAAGAAGGCCTGCTGAAGGATCGGGGCTGCCAAAGGTGCCGTCCTTCTGCTGAAGGAGCACTACGGTTTCGTGGCGATAGGAGACCGCCAGATCCGGCCTGCCGTCTCTGTTGATATCACCCGCGACCACATATTCGGGTTCACTGTCCAAGCCGTGCTCAGCCGGCAGGCGTTGTCCGACCTGATACACCCGACCGCCCTGATTGAAAAGAATCCAAAGCTCTCCTGAAACAGTCTCCTCCTTTTCTTTGCCCTCCGGCCGATCCGGTGTGTACTCCTCGCATGCTACTGCAAGATCTTTAGTTCCATCTCGATTAAGGTCCGAAAGGGCGCAGAAACGTGGCGCCGTTCCCACTTCGATAATCTGCGGCTCACCCAATTTCGGCTTCCCTGTGCCGTAGAAGATGGTCACCCAGCCCGGCTTCCCGCGTTTTTCTTTTTGGCCGTTGCGTTCTGCGGTCACAACTTCGCGGTTCTTGACGGCTACTACGATATCGAGGCAGCCGTCTCCGTCGGCATCGTCTATAAGAAGGCCGCGAGGTTGCGCCGAGCGCTGCGGCAGCCGGATATCCTCTCTGTCTCCGGTCGAAAATCTTACATTGCCGGGGTTCCAGTAGATTGTCAGGGTCCCCGACCGGTAGTTTGTTACCACAAGATCGGGATCTCCGTCCGAATCCAAATCGCCGGCACCGGCGAACCTCGGCTCCTTTCCCACAGGCAGGTAATACGGCGGCTCGAAGGAGAGGTCCCCGGGCTTTCTCAAGAGCACGGCCACCGAATCGTCGGCGGCGTTCGGAGTGGCCAAATCCTCAAGCCCGTCACCGTTGAAGTCCGCCTTGACAAGAAAGTTTGGAGCGGGAAAAGCATGAGGTGATCTGCTCCCGGCCAGAGTAAGCTTTTCAAATTCTCCTCCTCCGGTGCCGGGACGAAGCAAGATCTCCTCATCGGTTGCAACGACCAAATCGGTGATTCCATCCGCTGTGAGGTCCCCCAATCCTAACGCAACCGGTTCATGCTCGGTGGGGCAAGGAATAAAAGCCGGCGTAGCCAACTTGACCGACCCGTCACTTGAAACGTTCTGCAGCCATGCAATAAAGCGTCTGAAACCGGGTTGTGCCGTCAGGGCGAAGATATCGGCCTTGTTTTTCTGTTTAAGCGGAGCGGCTTGTATGTCAGTGACCGGCGCCGGGACGGGACGCACCGATCGGGGAATGCGTTCAAAGCGCTTGACCCCCCCTTTTTGAGTGAAGAGATAAAGATAGACTTCATCGCCTTTTACCACTCCGACGCTGTCCGCTCCGTCACCGTCGAAATCGCCCACCACCATCGTTGCCCGCTCGGCGTTTACCCTTTCTGCGCCCTCTTGGTGATAAACAAACTCGTTTTTTTCAATCGTGATCGGAATAAGCAGGGTCTCCTCAGGCCTGCTGATAAGTGCAACAAGCCCATCAGGGCCGCTTTCAGGGAAAAGCCTCGCTTTTGCCAGTGCGTTTATGTTCTCTTTGACCGGGCTGCTTGTAGGATTGTCGCCTGATTGCAAAGTTGCCGACGAGAAGAAGCAAAGCCGGTTGCCGTCGAAGATGACGGCATCCGTGCCTTTGCGGCCGTCAAAGTCGCCTGTGAGAAGTGAAACAGGGCTGCGTTCGTCCCAATTCAGTATGCCGCTCCACCGCCGTGACAGACTGAAGGCGTTCTGCGGCCCCCGGCGCTCAAGAAGTAGGAGATCCGTGGGCGTAAGAAGCAGGATTTCATCTTGCCCGTCGCCGGCTGTATCCGCTACGGCAAGCCCGAAAATGCGGTCACGGAGGTCCACGATCTCAGCGCACCGTAGGCCCGTACCGGATTTGAAGCGGAGAAGTGCAAGGGCGGGCTTTTGGAGCGGAACCACCAAGCCGCAATGCCCCTTGCCGAAAAGGTTCTGCGAGAAGCAAAGCCTTGCCCTCCACGTTTGGCGCCAGAGGGTTCCGGGTAAAGTGACGCGGTAAACATCCTGGGAGAAACCTATTGTCTCGGGATCAATGGGCAAAGGAACTCGAGCTTGAGCTTTTCCCCAGCGCCAGGGGACCGTAAGCTCCAATTGGATGAGCCCGCAGCGTTTATCTGCAGGAAGGCGATCGAGCGGAAACTGAGCAAGCAGCTCTGTGTTGGAGCGGACGGTGACGGACTCGGCGTTTGTGCCTGCAAAAGTGACTCGAGCTCCTTTTTCGAATCCGCTGCCCACAACAAGCATAGCCACTTTCCCGTCTTTTCTTGCAAGCAGTTCCACCTGGTCGATTGCAGGAGGCCCGCAGTGCTTGTAAAGGAGGAAACCCAGTACGCTCAATCCGATCAGAAAGATCAAAGCCAAGGCTGCATCCCGCCAGAGTCGAGCCTCTTCCAGAAAATAGTCCAGAGATTCAACAACAGAAGCGGCGGAAGGCCTGCGGCCCGGATCGCGGTCGAGGCAGCGTTGGGCCAGGCCGGCAAGGCGCCGCGGCGCGCCGCGGCGCCGCAGGATCGTACGCGGCGAAGGGTGGCGATCGGCTTCAATTCCGCATGAACATCTCTCCAAGCCGGGTTCGCTTTCTATTTCATGGACCAGCTCGCCGTCGGTAAGGAGATAGTAAAGGAGGGCGCCGAGGTTCCACACGTCGCTTTCGGGCCCGATTCTTCCAGCCGGTGCATCGGGATGCCTCTCCGGGGCGATCCAGCCGCGCGTTCCGTACTGCGGCGGAGTCTCACCCACCGACCTGCATAAACCGAAATCCAAAAGCACCGCTTCCCAGCGTCTCGGTTTCGAAGCGGCCTTTCCTTCGGCAATCCGACTCTCGGTTTCCAAACCGACGCTCACAGGTTGATCGAGATCGACTATTTGAATGTTGCGGGGTTTGATGTCGTTGTGAACGACAGGTGGATCCTGGTTGTGAAGGTAGGCGACGGCGGAGGCTACGTCACGCACTACGGCAGCTGCTTCCCTTGGTGAAAAAAGCGGGGTTTTCCTGTCCGTGCGAGACGAGCTGAAGAGACGCTGGAGATCGGTCCCAGGCAGGTAATCCATAACTATGTAGCACAGATCGTCCGCGGTGTTGAATTCGTGGACCGTAACTATGTTTTTGTGCCTGACTTTCGCAAGCCGCATGACCTCCTGCCTCGTTTCTTCTGAGAAACGCCGCAGTAGAGGAACCTTGAAGATGCGGACCACGTTGAGCTCTGTATCGCGGCCTGCGAAAATGACCCCCATTCCGCCTCGGTCCAAACTACGCAGATTCCTGTATCGGCCGCCGCTTGCCTTTTCGATCTTTTCCGCTATTCGTGCTGCAGTGCCTTCGTCAAGAAATGATTCGAGCCTTTCTTCCCATTCCTTGCTGCGCCCGTAATCGCCCGAAGCAAAAAAGGTACGCGAGGAAAGGGCAAGGGCCACAACGAGATAGTCATCAAGCAGCCCGATGAAATCCTCGAGCTTGGGTGGTTTCGATCGCCCGGCGGCGACCGGTTCACAAACGTCGATAAGCTTTTGCAGGAAACTCTCAGGCTTTGCGGTTGCGGCGGGAAGGGCGGAAGGCGGGAAGGGAATACGCACCAGTTGAAGCAGGATTTCCGCAAGTACAAAAACGTTTTGTTCTTCCGAAAAAGGTGCAAGCGCCTGTGGTATCTCCTGCGGCGGAAGAACCCCCTCTTCGGCCGGCAGGCCCGATGCCGTAAGGCAATGAAGGAAGAAGCCGTAGTCCGTAAGAGAGGCGCCTTCCCTTTCACTTACAAGTGCGTAAGAGCTCTTGAGGTGGCATGGGGCGCCGCGGCTTCGCAGCTGCTCGAGTTCGCGTGCAATGCGGCGCACCGCGGCGACTCTTTGGAAAAGATCGCCCTCTGCAGGAGACCACTCCATGATGGGACAGCCTGGAATAAGCGAGCGTTCGAAGTAAAAAAACGGCCCTACGATGCCGGGTTCGATCGGCCTGAGGCTCAAGTCCCGGACAAGCTCGATGTTCTGGCGGGAAGTGTCTGCCAGGCGCTGTTTGGTTCGGTCGTCCTGCAAGCTGTGGATATGAAGCTTGAGCGCTATATCCTCACCGCGGGCGCGATCGCGGAGATGTATAACAAACCCCGACCCGGCGTCGTTTAAAACTCCCAGATACCTGAAGCGGCCTTCCGCTGCAATCAGCCGCTCAGCTATGGCTGCGACGATGGGTGCGCGGATCGAAGCGGCTTCGGCTTTAAGGTTCTCAGCGGTTTGAGTATCTCCTTTCTTGTAACAGTCCCAGGCTTTGCGTGCACATTCCAGGTACTTGTCGACGGCCGCAGCCTTCTGCTCTGCAACGGCGCCCAGAAGCGGCCCGAGCGGTTGCCCGAAGTCCCCCATACTTAACACGTCGGCCTCCGACAGTTGAACCGGTGCCTCAGTTCCGCCTGAAAGGTACGTGGGGTTTCGGAGATATGGGGGTACACCCAGCGTGCACCAACCCGCCTTTTATATACATCCCCACAAAGGCCCGATCCCAACGCTGAAATCGGAGGGCGCTCTGGTTCACACAGGCCGGATCCGAAGAGTGCGGAGCCTGTTCAACGCGGCTGCGAATTCCTGCTTCCTGAAGCGCACGTACGTGCCCAGAAGACGCTTATCCAGCGCGTCAAGGCCTTCCCGGTCCAGTATCCTCTGGAGCTCATCGGCGATTGTGCTCAATTGCGTCCGGCCGTCCATGAAGCGTTCGCGCGCGAAGTACAAGGCTTGGCCCAAGGCGTTAAGCTGGCCCGGGTCGACAAGTTGCTCGACCGCTGTGAGATCGATCTCGTGGCGGCCGAAAAGAATCGTCTTAAGACCTCTGGCACTTATCTTGGCCTCCCACTTGCCTTTGCTCGGATCAAGGCTCTCAGGAACCGGACAGCGGGCCCGGGGAGGCTCCATGGGACGGTCGACTTCCACAGCCCGCGGGATCTTGTAGGTCTCAGCGATGCGTTTCGCCTCAGCTGTTGCATCCCGCGGCACGTAACTGTCCATGAGGATCACCGTGTCGGCGACGTCGAAGTAATCGCCGCTGCCGCCCATAACCAGGATCGTGCTTGCACCGAAACGATCGTAGAGCTCCCGCACGCGGTCGATGAAAGGTGTTATCGGCTCGCCTTCCTTTGCAACGAGCTTCTGCATGCGGTGGTCCCGGATCATGAAGTTGGTCGCACAGGTGTCTTCGTCAAGAAGCAACAACTTCGAGCCCGCTTCAAGCGCTTCGATGATATTGGCCGCTTGGCTTGTCGAACCGCTTGCATTTTCAGTTGAAAAGGCGCTTGTATCCGTGCCGTCGGGCAGGTTGCTTATGAAGGGACTTATATCGACCGAAGCGATTCTCCTTCCGTCCTCAGCACGTATTTTGACTGCCGAAGGGTCGGTCACAACGAGCTCTCTTCCGTCCCCTGGCACATGGTTGTAAACACCGCGTTCAAGCGCCTTGAGCAGGGTGGAT
>CAZGYL010000206.1:0-8443 GCA_964529985.1 uncultured Planctomycetia bacterium
AGGGGGGGACGGGAGGGGGGGTTATCAAGAGACAGCCGGAAGCCGAGCGGTCCGAATCCACCTGAAAGCTTCCGACTCTTGTCTGAGAGGCGCCTGCGCAAAACGTTAGGTTCCACATACAGCTTTCGCAGTGTTCGCTGACGAACCTGAACATGATTCTACGAATCAAGCACGCTTATATAGTACCTCACGGGGTGGAACGCTCTTTTCCTTCTTCCCTTGAAGCTCCTCCGCCGGAAACTACGATTGTCCCGAGCCCTGTTTTTCCTGAAGCAGCCTGAAAAACAACCCCGTGCCTGCAACCGTTTACGATTTCCGTGTGGATGCCGCGTGTTGCTGCTTCGAAAAGTTCCTTTACTTTTCCCGCCATACCTCCCGTTACATCCGTCCCGCTTGAGCCTGCCGTTCTCAAAGAAGCAAAAAGCGCAGGCGTCACCACATCCAGCTTCCGCGCCCCAGGCAGCCGTGGATCTCCCGCAAAAAGACCGTCGACATCGGTTGCAGCAATAAGCCTTCGGGCGTTCAAGTTGATCGCAAGATAAACCGAGAGCTGATCGCCGCTCAGGATCGCGCAACCCCGGCTGCGGTCACAAAGCACATCGCCGTAGAGCACGGGCACCAAACCAAGCGAAAGAAAGCGCTCAACAGGTTCGAGGGCGAAAAAAGCAATCCTTCCGTTATCAAGTATTCCGCCTGCTGACGGTTGGACCCCTACACAATGAAGCCCGGCCGCTCCCAAGGCGCTTACCACTTCTTGGTTAAGCTCCTCCATGGCGGCGCGGGTTTCGGCTATACCCCCAGCCTGGGCGGGATCAGTGAAACCTTCGGCAAGGCGGTACCTATGGGCGGGCACATGCCCGAAAGGGCCTGCTCCGTGAACTACAACAAGGCGGCGGGCCGTCTCCTCCTGAACACGGTGGAGCTCCCTTGCAAGCCGTTTCAGCACCGAAGGGCGCACTGCAGCAGTATCCCGCTTTTTCTCTGTTATGAGGCTTCCGCCCAACTTAATCACAACCGTTTCCATGAGGTGCTCCTTGCCCGATCCGGCTCCGCAGGACCGGGGCGGAAAAGGCTGAGGCTCGGCTCCGGGAAAACACCGGCACCTCGGTTCTTATACAATCCCACCGACCCCTGCGCAATGCGCCCAGAGGCCCGAACCCGTTCGCCCGGGGCCTTTTGATTCCCCCGCACCGTAAAGCACCTTTGAAACCAGGGGGCGACTTGCTTATGATGGAGAACTGTGGAGCGGGGCTGGGGCTGTTGGACCGGCGCACCTCTTTGTGCCGTCTTTTCGAAGTCCGGCGTAGGTTCTTGTAAAGAGGAAGAACGACCATGAGAAGGATACTTACATTCGGCTTTGTGGCAGCAGTTGGTTGTTTCCTCGCACTTGCAGGCTGCAACGGCGGAGGTGGAGGTGGCGGCGGGGGACCTGCTCCCGGGAGTCAGCCCGGCGGCGGCACTCAGGTGAACTGCCAGGCGATTATCGGCATTCTCGAAGGCACCTCCAAGGCGGTAGACAAAGCCATGGGAGCCGGGGATTTTATAAGTTGGCTTATGGATTTCGCAAAGCAAGGCCCGGAGAAAGCCGAGCCCGGGCCGAGGCAGTGCTTTGATATTGACAAGACGGTCGTTAGCAACACTAAGATCCGCTTCGTTTTCAACTTCAGGCGTTGCGAGTTTACGGACACCGAAAACGGACAAGAAAGAACGACCGAAATCTCGGGAACGATCGAGATCGAGGGTGAAGACCCTACTTATGGGGGAAGCGATCCACTTAATGACCCCGTATTCGAACCGCTCATATACGACGTTACCTTCAGCGAATTTGACTACCGGTCGCGTCCTGCTTCAGGCCCCGGTCGAATTGAAGAATTTCACATCGAAGAACTCTCCTTCCACGCCGAACTGCCTCAGAATTGCCCGGGCACGGGATCGTTTACTTTGGACGGAGACCTGGAAGTTACGATCTCGGGAGATCAAAACGAGCATTATCTTCTTTCGTACAACGGATTTTCAGGGGCCTTCCAGTTCGACGCAGCATGCGAGATCACAGGTACTACGCTCAACGGAGGCCTTTCGTACCAAGATCTCCAGAGTGGACCCGGTGCACCCTCGATCGACGCCCAGTACAGTGACTTTACGATTTCATGGACGGAGACCGACGACGGAACTCTCATCATATATAACGGAGGAATAAGCGGGGCTTGTATAGGCGACACCGACCTGGACACCGTCACAGAGGTGTTTTCCCCGGACACCGGCGATTGCCCGACAAGCGGGGATATCATTGTCAATTCCCAAGCCGGTGGAAGCCAGCTTTGCGAAATAACGATCCAGAACGATGGAAGCGTGACGATCCGCGACAGCCAAACCGGAGAGGTTACCACGCTTCCCAGTTGTCACGACTACGAGCCCTGTCTATAGGCTGAGGGCACCTGGAAAACACCGTACCGCAGCTTCGAAGCGGACGGCCGTTCAACGGAGAGGGGCTGTACTCCATACTTTCAGCCGACCGATATTGCGCTGACGATCACCCCCGGCGGCTGCAACACGTGTTCCGTCGGGCGACAAAAGAAGCTTGAAAACTTCGGCCTCAAGGCCGGGCAAAGAAGCCCTTTCCTCGTAGGTCTTGAGATCCCAAAACCGAAGCGGTTCTTCATCGCTCACTGTTATAAGCACTTTCCCGTAGGGGCCGAAGACAATCCCGGCAACCGGCCTTGTGGCCTGAGGAAATGATATGATCTTGCGAACCGGCGCTCCTTCTCTCAGCCCTGTCAGGTCCCAGAGGATCGCGGTCCGATCTATGCTGCCTGTAGCGAAAAGACGGTCATCCCTTGAGAAGGCGAAAGCGATGACCCATTTGGTATGAGCCTTGAGCTCTGCGACCGCCCGGCCTTTCTCAACATCCCACAGATATGCGACAGGATCCCCTTCACAAGCTAAGGCGAGAAGTCGCCCGTTGTGCGATAGGCACAAGTCGCTGACCTTGCTGAAGCCTACATTCAGCACCGAACTCGGACGCCATAGTCCGTCCGCCGACAGCTTCCAAATACAGATCTTTCCGTCGCGCCCCGCAGAAACAAAAACATTGTCTTTGGGAAAAACGGCGTCAACGGCGCCTCCGGGGTGCGCTTTCAGCTCTACACAGCGGAGGATTTTTTCCTTTCGGTCCCGCCAGGACACCTCCCATAAAAGGAGTCCTCCCCTCGACGGCGCTGAAAGAATCCAGCGTGCATCGGGGGAAACGGCAAGGCACGGGCCTTTCAAGTCGAAAGTAAAAGAACGAGGCTCACCGGGGGTAATCCTCTCCGGATCCCACAGCAAGAACCTCCCCTCCTTGGACCCCGCCACCACCTCACGACCTGCGAAAGCAACGAATCTGAAAAACGCTCCCTGGTACGTGAATGAAGCCGGCTGCGGCCGCTGCCGGAGATCCCAAATCAGAATCGTTCGATCAAGTCCACCGGAAGCAATAAATCTACCGTCAGGCGAGAAGGCCATTGCCCTTATATGAGCCCCGTGTTGTCTGAACATGTTTACAAGCTCGAGATCAGGGATGGTGAGAAGCCGTACCAATCTGTCGTCTCCACCGACCGCCAGATAGCTTCCCGCAGGCGATAAGGCCCAGCATGCGCAAGAGTTCTGAGGGCCCTCAAACCGGCCGATCTTCTTGCTGAAACCGACTCTTCGGAGTTGCACGCTTCCCCTTGCATATCCGGAAAGCAATAGGTCCCCTTTGGGAAGAACCGCCAAGCTTCGTACCGTTCCATCCCCCTCATGAAATCTCCAAACCAGCTCTCCTGAGCCGGTCTTAAACATAAGGACATCACCGCGGTCGGTTCCTGCAAAGATTTTTCCACCCGTCGGGGCGACAGCAAGGGACCAAACCTTTCCATGCCCCTGCCCGATGACAATGGGCTCGCTGCGTGCTGTAAGATCGCTTAACCGGATAACGCCGTCCACGCCCCCTGAAACCAGGTAATTGCAATCCGGAGAAAAAGCCAAGGCCCTGATCCGACCGCGATGTCCGCAAAGCTTCCGCATGCTTCTCCCTGCCCGCAGATCCCACAGGCGAACCGTCCCGTTCATTGCGCCGGTCGCTGCAAAACTTCCATCTTTGCAAACCGCAAGCGCTGTAAGTCCGCCGTCAGGCGATTCCAAAACTTTCTGAAGACTTCCTTTTGAGAGACTCCACAATCTCAGGGTTCCATCCAGGCTCACGCTCACAAGTCGATCGCCTCCGGGCAAGAAAGCCACCGCCATTACGTCGTCGGTGTGTCCCGTAAGCTTCAACCTCGCTTGGTTGCAGAGACTGTAGAACAGACCCCAATCAAGCCCCCTTAGGTCTTCTCTCCGGGGCAGGGGTCTGAGAGAGTCGAGAAGCTGCGAAGCGTAATACAGATCACCGCCCGACACAGCGCCCGAAACCAAACGCATCCGGGCCGTGTAAAGGTAGCGCTGCGTTGTCTTCTCCTGAACGGCTAGTTCATATGCCCGCTGCGACAGTTTACCCGTGTAGTGGGCCATTATGCTGAGGACCGCTGAAACCGCCGCAAGAAATACGACCGTCACAGCCGCCATTCCAGGGTGCCGCCGCGCCCACTTGACAATGCGTTCAACAGGACCCGGGGGACGGGCCCGGATCGGCTTGTGGGAGAGAAAGCGCTCCAGATCTTCAGCCAAAGCTTCGGCTGAAAGGTACCTGCGTGAAGGGTTTTTGGCCAAGCATTTCAAACAAATTATCTCCAAATCCCGCGGTATACCCGGCCGCAAGCGCGATGGGGCGACAGGGTCCTCGCTCATGACCTGCCGGATGGTCTCAAGGGAGGAGTCCGCATGGAACGGAGGGCGCCCGACCAAGAGCTCATATAGGATCGCACCCAAACCGTATATGTCGGCCGCCGGGCCCAGATGGCTCCTGCCGCCTTCAATCTGCTCGGGAGGAAGGTAAGCGGGCGTTCCTACAAGCCCCTCGCTGCCGGTCAAAGAGACGTCATCGCTGAGGATTTTCGCCAACCCGAAATCGGCCACCATAGGATTATCCTCAGCGTCAAGCAGCACATTGCTTGGTTTCAAATCCCGGTGAATTATACCTTCCTTGTGGGCGGCATGGACTGCACGTGCGATTCTTGCAACGAGTCGCGCTGCAGTGGGCATATCGGTTCCGAAGCGCAGAAGGTGATCCTTCAGACTGCCTCTCTTGGCCCACTTCATGCTGAAGTAAAGAACGCCTTCTTCTTCCCCGACATCGTAAATCGGAATGATATTGGGGTGGTCGAGCATAGCCACAGCTCTTGTTTCAACCTTGAATCGGGCAGCCGTTTTGTGCGCTGTCGGGCCGACCAGTCGGACGACCTTAAGGGCGACCCGACGTTTGAGCTGCACATCGAAAACTTTGTAAACCTCGGCCGCCCCATGGCCCGCTATGCAGGAAAGAATAACGTAGCGCCCGAAGCAAAGCCCTGCCAAGTTATCCCGTCCCGGCTTTGAAGCGGCTCCCGGTTCCTGCGAAGATCCTATCAAATGCCGCAGAGCCTGCTCGTGCCGGAGGAAAGATTTCAGTTCCGCTGCGAACTCCGGGTGCCGCGACAAGAGCTCTTCTTCAGCTGGAGCCTCCCCTTTCTCTACGGCTTCCAAATAAGAGGCGATTATCTCATCGAGGCGTTCCTCAGGGCCCGGTCCGCCTCCTTCACCAGCGCGGCCGGTGCTCACCTTCTCACCTCAACGGCTCAAGTGCGGTTCTCAGGCTCTCCAGTGCTCGGCGCAAAAGACCGGCTACACTCGCCTTGCTGCGGCGCATTAAACATGCAATCTCCTGCAAGCCGTTATCTTCGAAGTATCGCAGCCGAAGCGCAGTACGCTGATCCTCAGGAAGGGCGAGTATGGCCTCCACCAAACGACGCTTGAGTTCAAAACCGGCGACGATTCTGCTGGGTGTCTCAGTGTTACCGTCCGGAAGTCGATTCTCATCAAACGGCTTTTCCCTGTGGATCGATCTCTTGGCGGCTCTCAACTTGCGCACCGAATTAGAAACCGCCCGCTCCAGGATACGGGCGAGCCATGCGCGTAGCTCTCGGTCCGTACTCCCCCTGAACCGCTCCACTCCTTCGAAAGCACTGAGCAAAGCCTGCTGTACGATATCGGAAGGATCCAGGCCGTTTTTCTCAAGCCTCCCAATCCGTCTGGCAGCAAGCTTCCGCAGGTAGGGACGGAACTGTGCGGCTCTCGATGAAATGTCCTTTCTACCGCTCTCTCCACCCACCGCTGGAAGCCTCCACTGCTGCCGGTCCACACAGTAAAGGCAGCCGCAAAGCGCCACCCTAATTAGAAGCTTTGTTGTTTAACGAGGGCAGTATACATGCGGCGGTGCTGTTTTGTCAAGCCCCTTCTTCAATCATTATCAAGCCCAAAAGCTCTTATTCCCTCGGGCATGCAAAACAGGGAAACCGCGCCGCAGGGCCATAGTTTTTCTCTTTTGAACCTTTGTGCCTGCAAAGTCCCGAAGCGCTTATGCCCGGGCGGTGAGCCTTCTTACCATGGGTTTTACCGTAAGCCCCTGGAAAACTATCGAGAAGATGACAACCGCGTAAGTGGCCGTTACCACAATCTCTCTACCAGGAAAGGACGGGAGGGAAAGCGCAAGTGCAACGGAAATGCCGCCTCTTAGACCCGACCACGTAAGCAAAATAACGGCGTTTCGACTGAAAACCACCCGGAGGAACCTAAGCAGTGTAATGGGAACGCCCACTCCTATAAATCTGCCGGCAAGTGCTGCGGGAACCGCAAGGAGAGCAGGCACAGCGAACCGAGGGGAGAAACCTACCGTGACGACCTCAAGTCCGACGAGCAGGAACAAGACGGCGTTCAGCCCATCGTCGATAAAAGACCAGACGGTATCAAGGGCTTCTACCGTATCAGGCCGCATGGCGAACTTCCTTCCGAGATTGCCGATAAAAAGGCCGGCAGTTACGCAGGCCAAAGGTCCTGAAACATGAATTCTGAAGGCGACCGTCATAAGCGTCATGACAAGGGCAATGCTGAAAAGGACCTCAAGGTTCGGTTGGTCCACAGCCCTCATCGCCCGGTAGACCAGGTAGCCGGCGAGCAGGCCCAAGGCGATCCCACCGCCCACCTCCCGAAGTGCAAGAAGAGCTACGTCCCAAGTCCCGGTTCCTTCCGCCCCGGCACCTGCAAGTACTACCAGAAGCGAGAAAGCCACAATCCCCATACCGTCGTTGAGCAAGCTTTCGCCCGCTACGTTGATGGCGAGGCCGCGGGGCGCTCCAACGCTGCGCATGACGGACAAGACCGCAATGGGGTCGGTCGGCGCGATCAAGGCCCCGAAAACAAGACACCAGAGGAAAGGAATATGCCGCGTGCCTTCAAAAAGCTGAAAGCAAAAGTAACAAAGCGTACCGGTCACAACCGTGGAAATCGCCACACCCAAAGTGGCGAGAGTACCCACCTGGAGCTTGCGTTCCAGCAGATCTTCGAAATTCAGGTGAAGAGCTCCTGCAAAAAGCAGGAACCCCAACATGCCCCGCATGAGCGAAGCCGGAAAGTCGATACTGCCCACGAATCCCCGCAGAGCCGCCGCAAGCCCGAGACCCGGGATCAGAGAATCAAGCACAAGAAGGCCTGCGGAAGCTGCAAGACCACCGAGCGTGAGAGCGACGGTGAAAGGCAGGCGGATCAACTTGACATTCAGAAAACCGAAAAAAGCCGCAAGCACAAAAAGAAAAGTAGCGATATCAAAGATCGAAAGATCCATATCCCTCACGCTCCACAGATCTGATTCGCGGTAGAGTGAATCTTTTCGACGGTGGAGATGATATCACCGGCGCGTACCACCGTGTAGCGGCTGCGGCGCTTCAGGTTGTGCGCAGCAGTTTCCCGCTTGAGGGCTGCGGTCTTGCTTCGAGCGCCCTCAGTTTCTCACCGACCACCTTGGTTATGAAGCGGGACTGCGGTCCGAAATGCAGGTACATGGCCATCAGGTTTACAACGGTCTCCAGCGACGCGGGACGCTTGGCGGCGACCAAAGCCAGATTTCTCCAGAAATACCAGGCCGTACGGCGCCGCAATCCGAGTTTGAAAGCGGTCTTCAGAAACCCACATGCGTACCGGCCGATTCTGGACCATGAAGGCTTGTACTTCGGCTTTACCGAAAGAGTCAAGCTCAGGTCCAAACAGCGCCTGAACCAATCCTCTTCCGAGTAAAGTTCCTTGAGGATTCTGAGGAAATCCCCCAACACTTCGGCGCGCGGCCTTTTGGTGACGAAATTTATACCGCTTGAAAGCTGGTCGACGTCGTCTCCTGATTCCACCTTCCATTGGCCGCTGCTTTGAAACAGCCTGCCTTCGCGCTCAAGCCGGCGGGCAAGCTGAGTGTTCGGAAGCGCACAAAGCAACCCCACCATTGCCATAGGGATCTTCCCCTTGC
>CAZGYL010000207.1:0-8376 GCA_964529985.1 uncultured Planctomycetia bacterium
GCGGGGGCTTTTCAATATCGCATGGTATCGGGGAGGCATGTATTTTGAACCTCACAACGCGAAGGAGCTTGTAGAAGTCTTCGAGAGGATTTTTCAGGATTTCAAGCAGGAGCCGCGTTACCTGTTGCGGCTTGCCGTGCGGCCGCGCGGGAAAGGTACGTTGGTGACGAAAGCTCCGAAGGGCGAGAATCTGCCCATTCTTTTCGTGCTTGATTGCTCTGGGAGTATGCTCGAGCAGGTCGAAGGCCGCACCAGGCTTTCAATCGCAAAGGAGGTTATAGGCCGCATCGTATCTCTTCTGCCTGAGGAGGGGAGCGTTGTGGGGCTGCGCGCTTACGGCCACCGGTTCCGGCCTTTTGACAGGGAGCGTGCTGCCAGGGATTCCGAGCTTGTGGTCCCGGTCGCGCCGCTTGAGCGGAAGAGCTTTCTCCAGGCCGTCTCGCGTTTGAGGGCACGAGGCGCAACCCCGCTTGCCTACAGCGTCGCTCAAGCGGCTTCAGATCTTTCGGGATTCGAGAAAGCGCGGGTTATCTGCATAACAGATGGAGTCGAAAGCTTCGGTGGAGATCCTGTTGCAGCCGCCCGAAAAGTTGCAGAAGCCGTAGCGGGTCTCAAGTTCTTTGTTGTGGGATTCGGAATCGGAAACATAACCGACCAGGCTGGATTGCGCCGCATGGCCGAAGCTGCAGGCGGAATTTATTACGACGCGCGCGATGCTGCTTCTCTTTTTGAGGCCTTGAGAGCCGCGATCAAGCCGCGGATTCCTTTTACAGCGGTTGATTGGACCGGAGAGGTAGCTCTGAGGGGGTACTTCGGAGAAACGTACGAGCTTACCGAAGGCTCTTATCTGTTTGTGGTGCCCACTGCAAGCGGCGAGGTGCGGCTGCAGCTTTCGATCCGCGCGGGCCGAAAGGCGTTTCTGGACCTGCCTGAAGGAGCAGTTGCGCGTCCACCTTCGAAGACTTTGCAAGAGCCCGGGAAAAAGAGAGCGCCTACTGCTGCAGGCCCGAGGTTCTGTACGCACTGCGGCGCGCGCCTGCGGCCCGGCGCGCGCTTCTGCACACAATGCGGCGCCAAAGTAAAGCCCTAGGTGCCTCATGCAGTAACCACTTTCCGGTTCCTACAATTGGCCCCGGCAGGCTATCAATGTTTAGTCTTCGAAAGGGGCACTACTGCGAACGCTCTCCCCTACGCGCGCCACTGAGAGAAGCATGAGCCATTGCCTCAATGGCCTCAGGCTGTCTGGGGCCGGGTGATTGGGGATCGTAGACCTCGTGCCAAAAGATCCCGCCAGGCGCCCCGAGTCCGGTTTTGGCGAAAAGCCAAAACCGGACGGTAGTTATTGGACGAGGCACTAAGTGCGGCTGGCGATCTGATAGGTATCGTTTGCGATGGCGGCTTCTTCGTCGGTGGGAACCACAAGCACCTTGACTTTGCTCTCTTCAGCGCTTATGTCAGCTTCCGCTCCCTTGGCGCTTTCGTTCTTCGCCGGGTCGATCTTGATCGCCAGGTGCTCGAGACCTTTGCAGGTTTCAGCACGGACGAGAGGAGAATTTTCTCCGATTCCTCCTGTGAAAACCACCGCATCGAGGGTGCCTAATACAGCGGTGTATGCTCCGATGTATTTCTTGAGGCGGTAGCAGAACACCTCGATCGCAAGATTTGAACGTTCGTGACCGGCGGAAGCCTTTTCAATAAGGGTCCGCATGTCGTTGGAAACCCCTGAAATCCCCAGCAGGCCGCTTTTCTTGTTACAGAGGCTCTTGAGCACCTCCGGTTCGTAGCCTTTCTCAAGAAGATAGAATAGGATTGCAGGGTCGAAATCCCCGCTTCTCGTTCCCATGACCAATCCTTCAAGCGGGGTGAGACCCATTGAGGTGTCAGCCGAGCGGCCCTCGCGCACTGCAGTCATGGAACAGCCGTTACCCAGGTGGCATGTTATGACGTTGACCTCGTACTTCCCTTTTCCGAGGATCTGCGCGGCGCGCCGGGCGACGTATCTGTGGCTTGTACCGTGGAAACCGTAGCGGCGAATGCGGTACTTTTCGTAGAGATCCCAAGGCAAAGCGTAAACGTAAGCGACTTGCGGAATCGTGGCATGAAACGCCGTATCAAAGCACGCGACTTGGCATGCTCCGGGCACAAGTTCCATTGCCGCACGGATTCCGGTTAGGTTGGGCGGATTGTGCAGAGGAGCCAAGTCTGCAAATTTTTCGATGGAAGCCAGAACGCGCTCGTCGATAAGAACGGACCCTGTAAACTCCTCACCGCCGTGAACCACCCGGTGCCCGCAGGCCTGGATCTCCTCCACCGACTGGATTACAGCGGTTTCGCCTTCGGAAAGCGCCTGGAATACGATGCGCATTCCGGACTCGTGATCGGGGGCCGAGACCGGGCGTTCGAACCGGTCGGCGCCCCGGTGGTGTACGAGCCTTGATTGCTCCTCGCCGATCCTTTCAAGAAGGCCGCGGGCGAGTACAACCCCTTCGGGCATTTCGTAAAGCTGATATTTGATCGATGAGCTTCCGCAGTTAATAACCAGGACTTTCATTTCGGACTCCGGCGTTTCCTGCCCTGTTCCAACGGCTCACCATTCCGCTACCCGCGTACTTGCGCCAGTGTAACAATGCTTGTAGCTACGATATCTTCGGCGGTGGCTCCGCGCGAAAGATCGCTCAGCGGCTTTGCGAATCCCTGCAGGAAGGGCCCTATTGCAGCGGCTCCGGCCAAGTATTGCGTGAGTTTGTAAGCTATGTTTCCTGCATCAAGATCAGGGAAGATGAGCACATTCGCCCTGCCTGCAACCTCGCTGGGCCGCTTGACTTTTTTCTCCGCCACGCGCGGGACGATTGCTGCGTCCGCCTGAAACTCACCGTCGATGTGCAGATCCGGGCGTTTTTCCCGCGCGATCCCGCAAGCTTTAACGACTTTATCGACGTGGGCGTGGTCGGCGCTTCCGCAGGTTGAGAACGAAAGAAGAGCGACCCGCGGCTCCTCCCCGAGCAGACGCGCTGCGCTTTCAGCTGAGGCGATCGCGATGTCGGCGAGTTCCTCGGGTGCGGGGTCCACAACTACAGCACAGTCCGCAAAGATAAAAGGTCGGTTTTCCCTCCCATCGTATCGGGGTAAAACCATCAGGAAAAAACTTGAAGGCGTGTTGAGGCCGGGGGCGAGTCCGACAGCCAGAACCCCGGCCTGAATCACAAGTGCCGTGGGTGTGGCTGCGCCTGCAACAAAGGCGTCGGCATCACCTGAGGCCACCATAACGCCTCCGAAGAAAAGCGGCTTGGTGACCATGCGCCGGGCGACTTGTTCTTCGATGTCATCTCGTCCCGAGCGGTACTTCCTGCTGTAGGCATCGATACGATCGCTCTTGCGGGGGTCGAGGGTTTCGATCCCGTCCAACTTTACTCCGGCCTCCCCGGCGGCGCTTTCAATCCGATCGGCCTTTCCCAGGAGAATGGGTTGAGCGAGCTCTCTGTCTTTAAGTATCCGGGCCGCTTTGACGATACGCGGGTCACGCCCTTCGGGAAAGACTATCCGCCTATTCTTGCCCCGGAGCTCCTCAGCGTACTTTTCTATTATTTCCATACTTCTCCTCGCCGCTTTGCCTCTTCCCTTGCGTGCAGGGGCCTCTTTTCACTCGGCTTTGTTTCAATGGAAGCGGGCAATCTTGCCCTGTTCGGGCGGGATTGTCAAGACCGGCGGCAAACCTCAAAAAACGGCGGCCGTAACACCGCCCGTGTCACTTGCTCAGCGCGTAAGTACGGCAAGAATACAGTCTCGCAGGTATGAAAGCGCTTCTTTTGGGAGGTAGCGGCCTACGAGCACATCGCCCTCGTCTCTTACCAACAGGAGTCCATATATGCCGCTTTGAGCCTTTCCGACACGCACGTCCTCTATCTCTTCCGCCGGAATTTCCTTTCCGTCACGTTCACCCCACGGTGTAAGAGTCCAGAGTGTAACACCTTCGGGACTGACCCGTATGCGCTCCCGGGTTACGGCTTCCCAAATCAATCCCCCGATGATAAGCGTCTCAAAGACTGCCCCAAAGATCCCGAAAACAAGAGGAATTTCTTTTACTGCAAATCCGAGGATCATGAAAGTTCCGGGCACAAGCAATCCTATAAGCATTCCGACGAGAGGAAGCCTTTTCTTCTTAGTCGTGATGATGAGGGCTGCGGACTCCCTATCCACTTGAAGATCCAGGGCCTCAGGAACCTCTACCGAGGGGTCGAAATCGACTTGCAGCTTCTGCTCCCTGGCAAGTTCACGTACCGATTTGTCAAGGTCTTCAGGATTGCGCTTTACAAGCCGTCCGTCGACTTCTTCAAGAGCTGCAAGCCCCAAGGTGCGGGAAACCTCCTCAAGCTCGGCTCTGAGTCTGCGGGGCGGCAGCCCTTCGACAAGCTGAATCCGCTTAGCCTTTTCAGGGTGATACAGTTCCAGGACCCCCACAAGATAATGTGATTTGCCTCGGGAGCGCGTTACAGTATATCCTCGTACCCCTTCGTAGTTTGAAAGCGGCTCGGTCCAGGTCCGTACTCCTAAGAGAGAGCGCGTCCTGACCGAAACTTCCCGCTCGGTCAGCGTTATTTCTTTCTTGCGGACCAGGAAATGAAGGCCCAACAAAACGATCCCCGTTCCTATAGTCGTAAAAAGCAACAACGGAAGCTTTTCGAAGGTAAGCCCCCCGCTCAAGAGGCTCTTGACTAAAGCAGTCGTCGGTATGCCGCCCCAGACAAGCCCGAATACCACAAGAAAAAACGCCACAAAGGCAGGGATCCGCTCGGTCCTGCTGTAGGGCAGGCTGAATGAAGTCAGCGTCTCTGCATTACTCTGCAACATGATCTGCACCTCTGTGTTCGAGATCCGAGCCGGCGGCGGCAATGTCTATTTGCATACTTCGGAAGTTTCTCTTCTCTTCTCAACCCTGTTCCGGAAAAGTCCCGGTCGAACCTTTGCGGAAAAAGAAGGTCCCTGGGCCGAGAGGTTCAGACACTTGAACTTGCCTCAGGATCCTGGATTCGCTTGCAAAACAAATGGGGTCTGGAGTAAGTTCGCTTTCAAGAGGTGACTTGGGTTCTCAGGAAGAAAGCGCCGGAAGGAGCCATGAGGAACGCCCTGCGTTGTCTTGTCGTACTGCGGATCTCGATCTTCTTTTTTGTCATTTCCCGCATAAGCGGGTCTGCGTGGGGCGGTAAGCCTTCATTTGAGTATGAATTCCACTGCCTTCGGGCTGCAATTGAGGATTTAATAAGAACGTTTGGAGACAAGTACCCCGGCGGAGCCTGCTACCTGGCGCGGTTGGAAGAGCTGCGCAGGCAATGGGGCCGGCCCGGCGCCTTACGGGCTTTCAAAGCTCTGAAGCGGGAGGCGCTTCTTGCCAATCCCCTACTGCGCTTTGAGAAACTCCTCCTTGTCAAGCGCAGGATAGGCAAGGGAAACCTGCCTTCCAAACTGGGTTTTCCTCACAATCACTTGTGCAATTCGGCCTTGAGACGCACGGGCTGGGATAACGAGATCGCCGTGCTTTCCCCGCCCCGGCCGGAAGGATCGCTGAGCACGTTGTACAGGCCGGCTGACGGCGGATACGTCGGCCAGATCGACCTTCATTGGGAAGGGCATAAGTTGCTGTTTACAAAAGCGGACCGCGTGAACTGGAAAATCTGGGAGATCTCGGTCGAAGGCTCGGGGCTCAGGCAGGTAAGTCGGATGCCCGACGATGTTGACTGCTTTGATCCCTGCTATCTGCCTGACGAGGGGATCGTATTCGGTTGCACGGCGAACTTCCAGTCGGTTCCCTGCTGGCACGGGCTTAAGCGTGTGAGCAATTTATACCGCATGAATCCGGACGGGTCGGGGGTGCGGAGGCTTTGCTTTGATCAAGACCACGACTTCCACCCCGTAGTGCTTCCCGACGGCCGGATCCTTTTCCACCGGTGGGACTACACCGGGATCAACCACATATACCACCGCCAGCTTATGGTCATGAACCCGGACGGCACAGGGCAACGGGCGGTTTACGGCAGCAACTCCTGGTTCCCGAACGCTCTTTATTTCCCGCAACCGCTTCCTGGAGCCCCGGGAAAGATCCTCTGCATTCTTTCCGGGTACCACGGGGTGCCGCGGATGGGACAGCTTGTGGTTGTGGATATCAACCGGGGCTGGCACGAAGCCGAGGGGCTTTGCACGCGGATCTCAGGGAAAGGGGATCCCATACGACCGGTTGTTAAAGACAGGCTTGTAGACGAGGATCTGCCGAAGTTCTTGACCCCTTTTCCGCTGAGTGACAAGTATTTTCTTGTCTCCTGTCAGAGAGAACCCGGAGGACCTTGGGGGATTTATCTTGCGGATGTCTTCGACAATCTCCTGCTCATTAAAGAAGTTCCGGGGTTCTCGCTTTTTGAACCCGTTCCGGTCAAGCGGCGGCCGAGACCGCACGTTATCCCCGACACGGTCGATCTGAAGCGCCGCGGAGGGGTGGTCTACCTTCATGATGTTTACGCCGGAGGCGGGCTTGCCGGCGTTCCGAGAGGCACCATAAAAAAGTTGCGTATTCTGAGCTACCATTTCGGCTATCTCGATTTGGCCGGTCCTGACAAGGTAGGCTACGGCGGGCCTTGGGAAGTCATGCGGATAGAAGGTACGGTGGAGGTTGAGCCGGACGGATCGGCGCTTTTCGAGGTTCCCGATCGTACGCCTCTTGCGGTTCAAGCCCTTGACGCCGAAGGCAAGGCCGTTCAGCTTATGCGCAGTTGGTTCACAGTGATGCCGGGTGAGCACATATCTTGCGTGGGTTGCCACGAACGGGTGAAGGAGGTCCCGGCGACTCGTGTATCAATCGCTTCTCAGGGAAAAGTGCAGGCGATAAAGCCCTGGTACGGACCGCCGCGCGGATTTGATTTTGAGCGCGAGGTCCAGCCGGTATTGGATCATTACTGTGTGAAGTGCCACAACGGAAGTGGAGCCCAGCCGGACCTGCGGCCGCTAAGGTGCTTTCCCGACTACCGTGGCAGGCGCTTGAGCGATCTTGCCGTAAAGAGGCTGCACCCGAAGTTGTTGAAGGCTACAGGCGGCTGGTTCAAGTACACTCCGGCCTATGAGGCGCTTCTTGGGTACATACGGCGTGTGAGCATCGAAGACGACGTAAGCATGCTCCTCCCCGGTGAGTATCATGCCGATACGTCGGAGCTTATTCAGATGCTCAAGAAAGGTCACGGCGGGGTGGAGCTTGATCCTGAATCCTGGGATCGGATCTGCACTTGGATCGATCTAAACGCCCCTTGTTGGGGGACTTGGCATGAAGTTGCACGGTTCCCTACGAATTCACACAAGAGGCGCATTGAACTTGAGCGCCGTTTCGGCGGAAGACCCGAAGATCCCGAGTGCATACCTGTACTTCCTCCTGTGAAGCTTCCCCCGGTGAAACCAAGACCTATTCCGCCTGCTGAGGTCGTGCGGATAAAAGGCCGGCGGTTTTGGTCGGGAAAGCTCAAACAGCGTAAAATCGACTTGGGCGAGGGCAAGAGCTTGCTGCTTGTGCGGATTCCCCCGGGTCGATTCGTTATGGGGGACCCGCGGGGCTACCCGGACGAGCGGCCCCTCTCGGTTGTGACAATCAAAAGAGCTTTCTGGTTGAGCGCGTATGAGATCACAAACGAGATCTTTGCTCTCTTCGATCCTTCCTTTGATTGCGGGTACTACAGCAAACTCAAGCTGCCGCCGGGAGACGGAAAAGGACTGTGGTTGAACCGCCCCAAGCAGCCCGTAGTCCGCGTATGCTGGAATCAAGCCATGGCCTTCTGCAAGTGGCTTTCGCGCAGAACAGGCCTGAAGTTTTCTCTACCTACCGAAGCACAATGGGAGTACGCTTGTCGGGCCGGGTCATCAAAACCGCTTTTCTTCGAGGACACGGGGGATGACTTCTCGCTGTGGGCGAACCTCGGAGACCGCTCTTACGCGGAACTCAAAGTCGTCTCCGGAGGGATCGAGCATTTGGATCCTCAAGGCAGAAGTCTCTGCGAGAAGAGGTTCAACGATGGTTTTCCGGTGACCGCGCCCGTGGGCTCTTTCAGGCCGAACCCTTGGGGCCTTTACGACATGCATGGAAACGCTGCGGAATGGACACGCAGTTTATACCGGCCGTATCCCTATCGGGGCGATGATGGCCGTAACGACACGCGGGCAGAAGGTAGGCGTGTTGCAAGGGGAGGCTCTTTCTTCGACCGGCCGAAGCGCGCCCGAAGCGCCGTTCGTTTCGATTACCAGCCCTGGCACAGAGTATTCAACGTGGGTTTCCGTGTCGTTTGCGAAGATATTGCCTGGGGGCAGTGAAGTCCAAAAGGGGTTAAGGACAGCAGGGAGTGTCAGCCG
>CAZGYL010000208.1:0-8374 GCA_964529985.1 uncultured Planctomycetia bacterium
GCCTTGAGCATGCTTTATCTTGCAAACTCGAAGGCCGTAATGGGTGAGTACCGGAACGGCCCGATTGCGAACATTGCAGGTGTTGCCGGTTTCTTGGTCGTACTGGGCCTTGCGGGACGGATGATTTGGATTTTGACGAGATGAAAAAGAAAAAAGCGCCCCCCTGCGTTCCTTCCGGACACAGGGGGACGCCGGGGGTGGTCTTACGACGTAATGCTATATTTCGGAAGGCTTCACGGTGTCTTTGCGCAGGCGCGGGAAGGTTGTTATCAGGAAGTAAAGAAGAGGAATCGCGCCGAGCACTATGATGATCAGATCGCCTACGATTCTCCAATTTGCAAGGGTCTGCACGGCCGGAATTTCGTAGAAATCCGCACTGCGCGCGAACCAGGTTCCCTCCGCATAGCTGTGCCAGAGCTGAGTTATGCCGATCGGCAGCAGGGTTGTGAGAAACATAATGAAGAGTCCGCCGTTAAGCCCCCAGAAGCTGAGCTTAAGCAGGCCATCCTTCCAGTACAGTTTCTCGACAAGCCCCCTCCAGGAGAAGAGGATCAGAGCAATTGCAAGCATGCCGTACACGCCGAAAAGGGCTGTGTGCCCGTGGTTGGCGGTCAGGTAGGTTCCGTGCTCGTAGTAGTTGATGATCGGCAGATTGATCATGAAGCCGAAGACGCCTGCGCCCAGGAAGTTCCAAAAGCTGCTTGCCGTAAGGAAATAGAGAGGCCAGCGGTAAGGGAACTCTTTCCCTTGCTCGCGGATCGAACGGTATTCCATCCAGGCCCGAACGACAAGCAGAATAAGAGGAATGGGCTCCAGCGAGCTGAAAACGCCCCCTATTGCGATCCAGAAACTCGGCCCGCCGTACCAGAAGTAATGGTGCGCTGTACCCGGGATACCGCTGAGAAATACCAGTATCGCAGTGAGGTAAGCGACTCTGAGCGCCGACTGGGCCGAAACAAGTCCCAGGGTGACAAGGAAGAGCGATACAACCGCGACACCGAAGAATTCGAAAATGCTCTCAACCCAAATATGGACGACGAACCACCGCCAGTAGTCCGCAACCGTTAGATGCGTGCCCCTTCCGTAAGCGAGGCCGAAACCGAAAAAGAGAACGACGAATATGGCGCTTATCGTGTAAAAGATGACCAGAGAGCGCCTGTCGGGGTCGCTCTTTTCCGTGCCTTTAAGTACAGGAGCAAGCACTCTGTACACGATGACAAGCCAGTAGAGAAGACCGCCGAAGAGAAGAATCTGCCAGAGGCGGCCGAGCTCGAGATATTCCCAGCCTTGGTGGCCGAGCCAGTACCATGCCTTCCCCAATACGTTCTTGATACTGAGTACCTCGCCCACAAGACTGCCTGCAACGACTACGAAGACGGCGCCGAAAAGAATATTGACAAGCAGCCGCTGCCCCTTGGGCTCTCTTCCCGAGATAAGCGGGGCCACGTAGATGGCCGTCCCCACCCACGAGATCGCGATCCAGAAGATTGCAAGCTGAACGTGCCAGGTCTTCGCCCAGCTGTAAGGGTATACGTCGGCGATGAACTTCAGGAAGAAGGAACCGGGGTGAACGGTGTAATGCGCGAGAAGCCCTCCATTGAATATCTGAACCAGAAAGAGGATCCCCGCTACAAGGAAGAACTTCGGAGTAGCGCGTTGGCTCGGTGTAAGCGGGAGTTCCATTAGACGCTGAGCCGCTTGTACGCCCTTTGTCTCCCCGTAGAAGAATCTGTACCTGTGGACGATGTAAATAACCGCGCCCAGAACAAGGAAGAGCCCCATGATGGAGAAGATACTCCACACAAGCGCGTTTGTAGTGGCCTGGTTTCCGACGGAGCTGTCAGGAGGCCAATTGTTTGTGTAGGTGTAGTCGGCATCCGGCCTCTTGGTGCCGGCCGACCACGCCGTCCAAAAGAAGAAATCTGCGATGGCCTTTCTGTCTTTGGGCTCGGGAATCGTATCGGGCAGGAAACCGTATCGCTTGTTGCCGGAACCGAATTGCCGGTCCCAGTAGCGCCTTATCTCCTGGAGTGCGAAAGCCTGGGCCGGGGTCAGCGTAAGGGTTTCCGTTGTCGGATCGTAGCGGTTTTCCTTTATCTCGCGTATTACGAGGGCGTCTATATTCATGCGCTCCTGATTGCCGAGCGCCTTGTATGCATCGGCTGAAGGTTTGCCTCCCGCGGCATGCCAGTTGCGCATTGCCCGGCCCATTAGGTGCAGAGTCGTGGCTGAGAAATCCATGCCGCGCAGGGTTCCATGGCCCCATACACTTCCATGGTCCATGAGGCCGTAACGCTGATACACGTCCTGGCCGTGAAGAATCGCCTCCCGCGTTGTAATCACGTTGCCGTCGGCAACAACGCGTTTGGGAATAGGAGGTACTTTATCAAGAGCAAAGAAGCCTCCTACAAAGAGAATGGCGATGGATACGATGAACGAAACGATCGCTGCGTTTCGTAGGCCGCGCGTGGACATGTCGAAACCTCCTTTATTCTCTGCCGCTCCGCTTTCCGGTTTTCTTCTTGCGTTTAGCCCGCCCTCCTTCCGGGGTGCGTTGTTGCCACAGAAGAACGTCCTTCACTGTCGTGTGGGCTAAGTAGCTTTTGACCTTGCGATGTACTTCAGCTATGAGCGACCCGAATAGGCACCTGCGGTTCACGCAGACCGGCCTGCTCAGGAGGCAGTGTTCCTCTCTCAGCGGCCCTTCTACTGCTTCGTAGATCTCAAGCAGCGACAGCTCTCCGGGCCTGCGTGCAAGACTGAAACCTCCGGCGGCTCCCCGGCTTGAGCTTACAATGCCCAAGCGTACGAGGCGGTTCAGGACTTTGGTAAGGTGGTGTTCTGAGACGCCGAGTTCCTGGGCGATCCGCTTGGCGGAGAGATACCCCTCCTGCGCGCCGGCCAGCCGGAGGCAGGCGTGAAGTGCAAGCGATGCCGCCTCGGAGATGTTAAGCAGTCTGCCTGAGCTCATCGGTCCATAAAGGTAATTTGGTACGACTATACCAAATTACTACCCGCTGTCAACCCTCAACCGTGCGATCCCGAGAGCGCTTGCAGCCATGCCTCGGGACCGTATCCTAGGTGTCTATCGGCATGGAGGAGATCGCGACCCTCGGTCAGCAGCCTCAAAAAAGTGAGACGCCATGCAGCAGAGCACACCGGAGGAGAAGCTGAAAAAACTGAAGGCCTTGCTTGAGGATATGGGCAAGGTGATCCTTGCCTACTCGGGCGGGGTGGACAGCACTTTCCTGCTTAAAGTCGCCTGCGACGTGCTCGGCGCAAACGCGATTGCTGTTACAGGCATAAGTCCGAGCGTGCCCCAGGAAGAGCTCAAACGCGCCCGCGAGCTTGCGCGTGCTTTCGGAGCGCGACACATAGAAATACCGACCGAAGAGCTTGAGGACCCGCGCTACGCGCAGAACCCGCCCGAGCGCTGCTTTTACTGTAAGTCTGAGCTCTTCACCAAATTGCGACAGATAGCGGAAAAGGAGGGGGTTCCCCATATTGTCGACGCTACAAATGTGGACGACCAAGGGGACTGGCGGCCCGGGCTTGAGGCAGCGAAGAAGCTCCAGGTGCGAAGCCCTTTGGTCGAAGCCGGGATGACCAAGAAGGATATCCGGGAGCTTTCACGCCGCATGGGGCTTCCCACTTGGGACCTGCCCGCTGCAGCTTGCCTGGCTTCACGCTTTCCGTACGGCGAAACAATAACCGAGGAGAAGCTTAGGCGTGTAGAGCGCTCCGAGGCCGCGCTCAAAGAGCTCGGCTTCAGGCAGGTTCGGGTTCGGAGCCACCAGAATCTTGCGAGAATCGAGGTGGATCCGAGCGAAGTGCCCCGCCTGACCGAATCCTCTATACGCGAAAAAATCATAAAGGCGCTGAAGGAAGCCGGCTTTACGTACGTAACCGTAGACCTGCAGGGATACAGAACGGGCAGCCAAAACGAGATCCTACCGCTCGTGGGAAAACAACAATCCGGCAGCTGAGGGGCATTCGAGCCGCCGGGTCTCATTCGAGGGAAACGGTTACGTCTCCAAGGCCGATCATCGATTCGTCCTTGAGATCATTCGGAATCCTAACAGACTTCCTGATCACCCGAGAGCGCCTGCGGGGGGAGCCCGGTTCGCCGTTTGAAGCAGATGGGCGAAACCGCCTCTCGGCCATGACGAGTAAGCCATCCGGATTATTCCCAAAGCGCACTCCCGGGAGGTAGAACCTCCCGTCGCTGTCGGTCCATACTCCGATCCCCGATACGTTGATTTGCCCTACACGACTCTCAGCAAAAAGGGTCAAGGCGGCACCTTGAATCGGCCGGCCTTCACTGTCCACTACACGGCCGGTTATAACCCTCCCGCGTTCCAGCTTCAGTTCCAACGGTTCCCCGTCGCCGGGAAACAGATCTGCAACAATTGTGACGAAGGCATCCGTTCCCAGCTCGGGGTGAAACGCTGCAACATACACCTCGGCATCCGGCGATACGCCTCTGGGAAGGCTTACAAGGCCCTCAGCGAGCCCTTCTCGGTCGCTTTGGGGCATCTCAACTATGCCGAAGAACGGACTGCTCGAGCTTGTCGGGTCCCGGACCAGCTCGGCCTGTACGTGCGCTCCTCGAACAGGCACTCCGTTCGCCGTCACGCGAGCTTTAAACTTGAAAGTTTGAAAAACGATCCCTTCCGGGACGACGACGTCCGGCGGGACCGGCCAGGCCGGCTCCGCCGGAAACGCGTAGCGGGCTTCGCCGGCCGGGGCCGGAGAGGGACAGGGGGCTTCGGAAGGAGGGGCCTTTGCAATCCGAGGCCGGCTTTTCCTTACCGCCTGCGGCACATTCGGCTTTGGTAACTTGGACGTAGGCCTTTGCTGGACATCCTTGTTTTTGAAGAAAGAAACAGCAAAGGCTACGCAGAGAAGCAGGATGAGAGTAGAGGCAAGTAGAACATTTATTCGATCCTTCATTTTTCAGGTCTCACGGAGAGCACACCCAAACCTTTTCGATCGAGTCCAACCGTATGGAAAAGTTGTCTTGACCGGGATATATTTTTTCGTCGGTAGCCAGGTCCTCCCCAGCCGCCCGTGTATCAAACCACTGCTGGAAAGAAAGCTTTATTTCCGTGAGTTTCCAACACTCGCCTGAGATGTAGGAAACGGCCGATAACTCCGCTGTGGCTAAGGCGCATTCCTTCTTCGAGATGGTCCTGATAGAGGGGGCGCTCACAGGGGGCTCCCATCTTTCGTACTTCATATGGGCGTATTCATCTGCCACAAGTGAAACAGGTTCGTACTTCACAATCCCATCATCCCGCTTGAACTTGAAATACTGATTTGAGATAGGCGGCTGCTCTTCCCATAGAATGATATGCTTCAGAGTATTACAGCATTGTTCCTTGCCTTCGCAGGCCCCTCCGACATGGAATATTGCCTGGAGGGTTAAGTTGACCTTTATCTTCAAGCAGCGCTGATCACCGCCGAAGGCGTCCGCGTTCACGCCCTGGCTTTGATCGTTTATGGCCCAGGTCACTCGTGTAGCATTGCAAGAGGTTTCATGATTGCACGACGGGTTATTCGTAGTCCAAACTCGGACCATTCTCGGATCGGCAGCGTCCACCTGAGCCAGTGCGTAGTCCCAATTACCCCAGTCTCCACACGAGGTAGTCATGGTGTACGCCGAATCAACGCTAAAGGCATCGTTTCCCCCGGGAGAACAGCAATTCTCTAAATTTCTGTCTCCTCCTTACATTGAATCGCAGCACTTGTGCTCTATAAACTCATTCCTTGGTTCCACAATTCTCGTAGCGTACTTTTACGATTTCGCCGTCCCTGAATAAAGTTGCCTCGCACCCTTTCAGTCCGAACTGCATCAGGAAGTTACTGAGATCAATGCTTCCGTCGGGAAGGAACCGCGCGCACTTAAGCGCTGTGTCAATCACAAGAGGTTGATCCTTCAAGAGCTGCCGGAACGTAAGCTCCTCCGCCAACGTACAGTTCCCGTCCCCGTCCAAGTCAACAGGGCGGGAAAGAAGGTCTTCAGCCTTCACCTGGGATGGCCCGACCGGGGATACCACGTGCAGCAAAAAATAAAGCGCGGCGATATTGGCTACCGAGAGAAACACCGTAATAACCCTTTTCATTTTTGACCTCCTATTCCCGATAACAGTGCCTACGAAACACTATCTCCAGATTTTCACGCTAGCGGCTTGTTAGGCGCAGATTGTACCCCCCCGACCTATGTGCAACTATTTTTTCGGGCAGGAGTTGAAAAATTTCCCCCCGCGTGTCTGCGGCAGCCGATGCGGTCCTCGGAGGCCCTGGAAAGATGAGGGTGGGGACGCCGCTTGTGTTGCGTTAATAATGCCGGGGCTCTGGCCGTCCGCTCGCCGAAGCCCGTACTTGCGGCGTTTGAACCCATTGCACGGTGCATGGAGGCGTCCATGTGAGCCCGCATGATCACGGCGGCATTGAGCGCTTCTTAGCCCTGCGGCGCATGAAGAGGAAAACAAGACCGGCGCCGCACACAAGAAGCAGAACCGGTAAAGCGGCCTGCGTCCATGCAGCCGTCAATAGGATTTTATTAAGAAGCGATCCATGTTCGGTTGCCGTCCGGGGTGCCGAGCCTGTTACTCGGGCTACGTGGTGAAGCAAGCTTACGGCAAGGGAGCCCGAGGGGATCTCTTTATGACAGGCCAAGCAGACGCCGGATCGCTCCGTGCGCCGTCTTTTCTCGTTGTTAAGGGGTCGGGATTTCTTAAAGTGGTGGCCTACCGTTTGAAGCTGCTCTCCTTCTTCTGTTACAACACGGGACCAATCCATCGGAAGCCCCTTGATCGGCTCGCATTGAGCCTTGAAGACTTTAGGGAGGAGCACCTTCTGCGCTGTTTCAATGTCTACGACCAAACCTTCTGAGGCCGGGCGCGTCATCGTGCCGCCTCCGATACCGTATCCCAGAGCTTTTCGGGATACGTGACAGGATTCGCACGAGCGCGCTTCCGTCGTCATTGTGTGCGGTTGGGTGGGGCTCATATCTATAGTGCGCTGGCCGGATTTCCCCCCGCTTTCAAGACCTGCAGGGGTTCTGAATATGTGGTTGACCAGAATAGGTTCGCCCTCCTTTCCGATCACCGTTATAGAAGGCTGGCAGCCCGGGGCGATAGGCGTTATGCGCCCCTCGCCGTTTACACCCAGCATGGGGTCTTCCCAGCGCGTGAAGGATCGCTCCTCATGAACTTCACCGGCACAATAAGTTTTGTAGTTCCGTTCCCCGCGGTCCGAGGCGTGCTTCGCCTGCCTGTGGAGATGCCCCGCGGCAAGCCAATCAAAGCTGCGTTTCCCTCCGCTGTAATCGATTTTGACGTGGCAACCGTAACACTGCGGCGCCCAGGAGGCATGGCAGCTGTAGCATTCCATGGTATCAATGTGGCGTTTCACGCCTACCATTGCGACGGCTCCCCCGTGGTGCAGGGCTTGAGCCAGCGAAAGCGTTTTAAGCGGCTTGAGCTCCAGATCTTTCCCGCCCGCTGTATGTACCACGACCAGATTCCCCTTCCTGACAACATTCCCCAAAACATTGCCCCGAGCACTCAGCAGATAGCCCTCACCGGCCGGGTAAGCTGTACCCTGTCTGAGCATCGGCGGCAGTTGCTTTGAGGTCCCTCGAGGCGGTGCGTCCGCGGGAACCGCAAGAAACTCGTCCCCGTAGCCCAAAGGTAGTTCCCACGGGTAAGCCCAAGGTGTGCCGTGGCAGTCAGTACACTCGATTTCAACGGCGCCCAGATTTGCTGCAGCAAGGAAGCCGTCGCTGTGAACGTCAAGCGTTGTGTGGCAATCTTGGCAAAGCATACCTTTTCCGTAATGAAGGTCCTGGTGCATTGCCAAGTAGTGCTTGGTGTGAAGCGCGGGCTGCCCGGAGCCGTCGGCTCTGTAAGGCGACCGGTACGGTATCTCCATTAAGCCTTGAAAGGAGACCCCTATCCGCTTGCCTCTGTCGTGGCAGGTTGTACAGGTTTCAACCGGTATGCCGCTGTATGTGATGCCGTTGACCGTTACCTTTGCCTCTCGTGTAGCCTGAATGGTATGAACGAGCATGTGACCCGGTTCGTCTCGAGGTATGGAAGGATCCTTCCCCTCATACCTGCCTTCGTTGCTGTAAGGCACATGACATGAGGAGCACCCCATCCCGCGCCAATCTCCCCTTTTCTGCCTGCCTCTTACTGCATGGTGGCAGCGAAGACACTGGTTACGCAGATAGGTGAAAGCAGCCTTGCGCGGATTCTTCTTCAGTTCGGCGGGGTCCGCAGGCGCCGGGGGCAGGGCCTCATGCTTGTCTACAAACACCTGGGGCTCCGCCTCTTTGAGGCGCTGCATATATTTGCGGTAAGCCTCG
>CAZGYL010000209.1:0-8309 GCA_964529985.1 uncultured Planctomycetia bacterium
TGCGGGCAACGAACGGAACTACTCGTATCCCCGTGGATTCCTTGCGTCGCTGCCCTCCGGGGAGATGGTCAGGCGCCTTTCGGGTGAGGGCGGGTATCTGACGACTCTCGACCTGACTTTCCCTGAAGGACCGCCTCCGCCTATCTCAGGAGCGGGCCGACCTGAAGTCTCCCTCCAGACGGCCCACAAGAGGCCGACCTTCTGGAAGATCCTCACCCAGATCAAACAGGGGGTTGAGGAACACTGCCGGGGGTTCGCCCTGGTGTTCTCGCCGCAACCTGCCGGCGCATAGTGCACCCTTGGAGGCCCTTGAATGCCTGGACGCACTGGAGAACCGTGCTCCCGCCGCGCTTTTATCAAAAGATTGGCCGCTGTAGGTCTGGGTTCAAAAACGGGTGTATGCTCCCTGAGCTCAGCTGGCGGTACTCAGGGCCCGGTCCTGCCGAACGTACTCTTCGTGTTTGCGGATCAATGGCGTGCGCAGGCGACGGGTTATAACGGCGATCCTAACGCCAGAACTCCACGACTGGACGAATTCGCAGGCCGGAGCGTGCGTTTCGCTCAGGCGGTTTCCAACTGCCCTGTTTGCAGCCCTTACCGGGCAAGCCTTCTTACCGGTCAGTATCCCCTTACCCACGGGGTTTTCATCAACGATGTGCCGCTTTCCGAAAACGCCCAGTCCATAGGCAAGATCTTCGCTGAGGCCGGATACGCAACAGGCTGGATAGGGAAGTGGCATTTGGATGGACACGGATCGCGCTCAGCATTCATACCGCGGATCAGACGGCAGGGTTTCCGGTTTTGGAAAGCCCAGGAGTGTACCCACAATTACAACCATTCCTTCTACTGGGACGACGATGTCCGGAGGCAATGGAAAGGCTACGATGCCCAAGCCCAGACCGAGGCGGCCGAGGCTTTTATCCGCAGGTGCGCAGGGAAAAGACCCTTCCTGCTCTTTCTATCCTGGGGACCGCCTCACGCCCCTTACCATACCGCTCCCGGGAAGTACCGCGCGCGATTCCCGCCTGAGAAGATAGCGCTTCGTCCGAACGTGCCTGTGGATCTGAGAGGGCGCGCGAGAAAGGACCTCGCCGGGTACTATGCACATATCGCTGCCCTGGACGACTGTTTCGGGCGGTTGCTCGATACCCTGGAGAATTGCGGTATCGCCGAGGACACCCTGGTGGTATTCACTTCCGACCACGGCGACATGTTGGGCTCACAGGGAGCTTATAAGAAACAGCGGCCGTGGGAGGAATCGATTCGCGTGCCCTTTCTTCTCAGGTGGCCGAGGCGTTTGGGTCGGCGGGGTCGGGTGATTCCGATGCGGTTGAGCTCTCCCGACATATTCCCGACGTTGTGTGGGCTTTGCGGCCTGCCCGTGCCGCAGTCCGTTGAAGGGCAGGATCTTTCGCCTTTTATAACCGGTGCCAGGAGGCCTGTTGACAACGCCGCCCTCATCATGTGCCCGGCCCCTTTCGGGCAGTGGAGCCGGAGGCGAGGCGGCAAAGAGTTTCGCGGAGTACGTACCGCGCGCTATACATACGTGCGCGATCTGCACGGTCCTTGGCTTCTGTACGACAACGAAGCGGATCCTTACCAGCTCAACAATCTATGCGATCGTCCTGAAGCGGCCGGCTTGAGGCGCCGTCTTGATGATCTGCTGGTCCATTTATTGGAGCGCACAGGGGACGAATTCCTACCGGGTCCCGCTTACATTGCGCGGTGGGGGTGGCGCGTCAATGCGGGCGGGACAGCTCCGTATCGACCGTAGTGCTGTTGCCGGAGAGAGCACGCTTCCTTATACTCCTGCGCAAAGGCGGCCACTGATATGAGAACCTGCCGGCAAGTGAGAAGCGGTCAAGTAGTTTTCTTGAAAATCCTTGCGGAGCACATCCCCCGTCCGGTCCGATTCGTCTTCTTGTTTGTGCTTGCCGGGGCGGCTCTTGGAGCTCAGAAAAAGCCGGGCTCAGGAGTGAAAGCGGCCCCGGAGGGCAGGGGAAAAACTCAACTGCGTCTTCTTCAAGCTGATCGAGTGACAGGTGGTACCACCCTGTGCTTTAGGGGCAAAGAGCCGTGGCGGCTTCGTGCCTCGCGCTCAAGAGAAGCAGGAGGCGTCCTGCATTTTCTCGGCGAAAACGCGGGGCAGAACGAAAAGCTCTTCCTCTTTATTCCCTTTTTCAGGAGAGAGGGGGCAGGAAAGCCTGCGGTACTTTTCCTCGGTGAGAAGAAGGCCGGTGAAATACCGGTTTCTGTTTCGGAAGGCTGGAGGGGATTTGCAGTCGGGCTTGTGCCCGGGATCGTACGCAAAGAGATAATCGGCCTTCCCGCAGGCATGAGTACGGAGTTTTGGGGAGGAAGCACCGCGCCCCCGGACCCTGTGCCTCGAAGAGGACCGACTTCCGCCGACGGCCTCCCCCGGGAGGTCTACTCTTCACTGCCCTCCGTTGCTTCGGGTGAAGGCCGGCTCGTTTTCGCCTGGTGTAGACCCGGACCGGATTCATACGGCGACGTTTGGGTCGGAACTTCGGAGGGTAAAGCAACCCGGCTTGCAGGCAACGGTCGCGCACCTCAAGTCGCAGCGGGTGCGGGTATCCTTTTTTGTGCTTGGGAAACAGGAGAAGGTCTGTTTCTCTCCCGCAGCTTCGACAACGGAAAGACATGGCGCGGCAGCCATGTGGTGAGGGGCGGACGTACCTTTTCCGGGCTTCGAATAGCGGCCCGCGGAAAGAGCGTCGCTTTGGTTTGGCAGTGTCCAGAAGGGATCCGATTTGTTGTGAGCCGCAACGGGGGGAACTCCTTCGGCCCGGCCGGAGAACTCCAAGGTCCGTTTTCCAAGCCTGTAGTGTTTTTCGACCGCTCGGGAAAACTTCTCCTCGCTTATCTGCGCAAGGGAGTACAAGGGTGGGAAGCGGTTCTTCAAAGCGCCGAATCCGTTGGGAAACGAAGGGAACCTGAAGTACTTCTGGGCCGCCTTCCGGTTTTTGAGGTCGCCCTGTGGGAGACCCGGGGAGGGCTTGTAAGCGCTTTTGTTGTTTCAGTGGGCGGCCGCAGGCGTTTGGCCTTCAAAATGGCGCGAGGTGCCGTATACCTTTTGCCTGCCACACCCGTAGAGCCTTTCTTGGTGGACGGCGGTCTGTGGGACGGCAGACTGTGCGTGAGCTTTTGCTTGCGCAGCAAGAAAGGCATTGAGTCGTACGCTTTCTTAAGCGGTGACGGCGGATACAGCTGGAGCGGACCGCTCAGGCTTGTCACTCCCAGAAGCCTTTGCGCATTCAGGGCTGAAGCGGTCGTAGGTTGGGAAGGCGCGGCACAGGGCGGCATGATCAGGTTTAACGGAAAAGAAGCGATCGCACTGCCGCCCGGTGTGCCCAGCGGCCAAGCTGTTGTATCGATCCCGCCCGGGGCACTGCACCCTCAGGGGTGGATCGCCGACACGGTTTCATACCAGGGAAGCGGTAAGGTCCGGCTCAGCGTGCTTTTCAGAACTTTACCTTTCGAGAGGGTGGCGTACGGCAGGAACCAAGCACACGCAGAATCGCTCGCCGGAGGCCTGCGGAAGGTGTCGAAATCGGCCGACTTGGTGCTTGTTGCACCGGCGTTGGCCGGGCGGCGGTTAACGGTAAGGGTCGGTACGGTTTTAAACCTTGCGGTGGGGGTGAGAAACGTCGGCGCGGGCAGGTCTGAATCAAGCCTGCTGAGCGCCGTGTGCCGTGGAAGCCGTTGGGCCCAGGCCGCGGTCTCTCCGATTGCGCCGGGGGAAGAACGGCGAGTGGTACTGGACATACCTGCGCCTCCAGTTCCCGGAACCTATCCTTTGACCCTGAGCTTGGAGACAGCGGGCGATGTTTTTCCATTCGACAACAGTCTTCAAGTTGAGCTTACGGTTTCCCCGGCCCAGGATGTCGTACTCAGCACAGGCAGAACGGTTTCCATTTTACTTGAAGATCAGAAGCGTATACGCATTGAGTGTGACTCTCCGAGCTATTTGCTTTTGAAAAGCGCCCGGCCCGGAAAGGGTGCCGTTGAGGCTTTTTTCATCACGGACGGCGGATCGCCTGCAAGCATTTCAGTGGGTAAACCGGTGGATCTGAAGCCCGGCCGGTATCTTCTTCTTTTGCGTGCCCGGGGGACCGCGGTCCGACTTGAGTGCACCCTTAGGCGGAAAACCGATCCGTTTGAACCGAATGACTCACCCGCTCTGGCCCGTCCCATAAAGCCGGGTGTTATTGTGCCTTGCAGCTTTGTGCCCGCCGGGGACCAGGATTGGTTCTCTCTCATTGTGCCGGAGAAGGGACAGCTCGCCTTTTCGAAAGAAAGCGGTGGCGGGGAACCGGTTGTTTCGGTGCGCACGCTTCAAGGCAGGTACCTTGCTCGTGAGCAGACACTGCCTTTTGCATTGGCGGTTCGGCAGGGAAGGTACGAGATTGTTTTTGCAGAAAGGTGGAGGCGCGCTGTCGAACAAACCGTACGCCTGAGGATTGAACTTATTGCAAGCAATGATCCCACCGAACCGAACGACCGCCCCCAGCAGGCGATACCGCTTCCCGTGGGCGGTAAAGAGGTTTTGTTTGAGCTTTCACCGCGCGGTGACATCGATTGGTTCTCGATAAACGTTCCCGGCTCAGGTTACCTTTCCGTGAAGGTTGAGGCCGAAGGCCGGCATTATGTTGAACTCACACTTTTCAACGAGCACCTGGAACCTGTGGGACTGCCGAGATGGGGCTCCCTTGCTTTCCGGGTCGAGGGCGGGAAATTCTTCCTTCGTGCGGGAGCTGAAGCGTCTTCGGTGAAGCGGGCGAAGTTGTCAGCCGAGTTCAGGCCGGAATTCGATCCCACCGAGCCGAACGACACTCCTGTCCGCGCTTCAAGGTGCGGCACGGATTCGGTCTTGCGGTTCGCGCTCTGGCCGAGCGGCGATCAGGACTGGTTTGCCGTTTCCGTGCCCGAGGCGGGCTATCTTTCACTTGAGCTTACCGGCCCGGGAGCAGGGGGAGCCCGGCCTGCTTGCACTGTGTGGCAGGAAGGACGGGTTGTGGCGGCCTTGAAGCTCCTGCCTGCTGTGGTGAGGGTTCAGGCCGGAGAGGTCTTTCTGCAGTTCGAGCCCCTGGAGGGATCCGTCCGGCCTTCTTTGATTGAGGTTTCACTGGAATTCTCTCCTGAACTCGACGCTCTGGAACCGAACGACGAACCCCGCCACGCGGCTTCGATACAATGCCCCGGCAGTACCGAAGTCGCAATATGGCCGCCCGACGATGTCGACTACATCGCGCTTTCGGTCAGGGAAGATTGCTATCTGATTGTGCGCGCTGAGGGCGGTAAAGCCGGTTTGCTTGAAATCGCGCTTGCCGGACGAGGCGCCGCACCTGAGGTCGGATTCGGACCTCAGTGTGTTTTCCGCCTGAGTTCCGGCAGACACCTTCTCAGGCTGAGAACCGGTGAGCGTATAAACAAGCCGCTTGTCTTGACTCTGATGACTGAGCTGAAGAAGGAAATCGATCCCGGGGAAGCGCTTGAGGCTTCGGGAGGCACGCGGGACCTTGAGCCCGGAAAACAGTACCGGACAGCGGTTTTCCCGGGGCGGGATATCGACAGGTTCAAGATAGAGGTGGAGCGGCCGGGGCGCTACGTGCTCGAACTTACCGGGGAAAGCCCGCCTCTGGACCTGCGGTTCGACCTGGCGGGCCCCCAAGGCCGTGCCGGGCTTACGGGGCTCAGGCCCGGTCAGATTTTTTCCTTGACTCCCGGGACCCACATCCTCAAACTTTATGACGCACGCGGTCTGGGCGCCTACAAGGTGTTTGGCTTTCGCCTGCGTGCTTTGTGAGGTTCAGGCTGTGTACAAGGTCGCCTTCTCCTTTCTGATCTTTTTGATTGCCGCAGGCTGCAGTCGAAGCAAGCCTCAATCGGCTGAGACACCGCGTTTACTTGACCGCAAGGAGGTTATTGCATACTTGGCGGCTGAAAAAGCACTCGGGCTTCGCGGGAAAACGGCAGAGGAGGTGGCCCTGCTCTGCCGCGTGACGAGAACGGAAATGGCGACGCGGCTCAAACCGTTCGGGCTTACCCCCGAGCGGTTCGCCGATCTCGCCCGGGAGGTGTTCCTGGCGCGAAACGCCCGCTTTTTGCTTGTTGAACTGGGTGCCGAGCGGTCAAGGTTGTGTCTGGAACTCTTGCGTCGCCCCGAGATCGCCGGAGACAAGCGGCTCAGGGATAGTTTGAAGGCCGCAGCGAGCGACGGCTCCGATCGTAGCTCGATTGTGTATGCCACGATCCTTGCCAACGCGCATACCCTGAGCGAATGCGAAAACGCTCGAGGCGCTGAGAAGCCTTAAAGGAGCAGCTTGCTCACCGAACGCTTTTGATTAATGTTGTGAATTACGTGCGCGAAGAGGGGGGCGACCGATACCTCGCGATACCACGGGTGTTCCTTTTGAAATCGCTCGCCCCAGCAAACGGCATCTGTTCCGATCAGAAGGTCGAATACGCCTTCGCGGTGTGCTTGATCGAAACGCTCAACAGCTCCTCCGCTGAAGAAAGGCAGCGTACAGGCGAGGTAAATCGTCTTCGCCCCTTTGCTTTTCAGCAGCGCACTTGCGTTAAGGAGTGTCCCCCCTGTTGCAATGAGATCATCGGGCATGAAAACGCTTTTTCCGGCCACATCACCTACAAGGCTCATACGCCTGATACGGCCCGGTTCTTCGTAAATCCGTTCCTTGTCTACGATCGCCAGTTCCGTTCTCAAGCGGCGAGCGTAAGCCCGCGCTCGATCGGCGCTTCCTACATCCGGGGCCACCACTATGAGATTCTCCGAAGGAAAGTTCTTCACAAAGTAGTCACAGATCGTCCTGTAGGCATGGAGGTTTTCCAAGTGGCTGCGGCGGAAAAAGCCTTCGATCGCTTCGGAGTGAATGTCGATCGTGATCACACGGTTCGCCCCCGATTCCTCCAGGAATCTGCAAACCTGCTGGGCGGTTATGCTTTCTCTGGTTTTCTTGCGCTCCTGTCTGGAGTAAGGGAACTGGGGAAGTACCGCGGTTACCGATTCGGCGTCCGAATTGTAAGCTGCGTTTATGGCGGTCAGCACGGCCATGAGGTTGTCGTTTACGCTGCGGTCCTCGGCCAGAGGGTCATCAATGCACTGGACCACATAGACATCCTGCCCTCTTATGTTTTCTTGTATCACGGTTTTAACTTCGTGGTTCGGGAAAAACACTTCCTGACTCGGTGTTACTTGGAAGTGTTCCAGCTCCGGTTCATCGGCATAGATTCGTTCCAGCTCGGCGACGATGCGTTCTGTGAACTTCTTGCCCGACTCGCAGGAAATCAGGCATAAAAGACCGCGGGAGTCATGGAGCCTTCGTTCCACTTCGGCACCTCCTTGTCTCGCGCTGCAGCAGAGCACGAACTTTGTAGTTCGGGCTCTCATGGTAGGACGGGGCGGCGGCGCCATCAAGGCGCGCGTGGGTTGCCCTTCGCTTGAAGATGGGTAGGATTGGTGTGAAAAGCGGCGCGCCGTACAGTTCGGCCGCCCGGGTGGGCTCCTGAGGCCTGAAGATCACAAGGAGACATATTATGAGGCGAGTGTGCGTTCCCCTCGCTGAGGGTTTTGAGGAGATCGAAGCACTTACCGTTGTGGATGTTTTGAGGCGGGCGTCACTGGAAGTTAAGACCGCGGCCCTGAAGGGGCCTGAAGTCGCTGGAGCGCATGGCGTTGTGGTTAAGGCCGATACGGATTTGGACCAGGCACTTTCGGCCGAATGGGACTGCGTGGTGCTTCCGGGAGGTATGCCCGGATCAACGAATTTGAGAGACGACCCGAGGGTGGGGAAGCTGTTGCAGAAAACCGTCCAAGCGGGCGGGCTTGTCGCTGCTATTTGCGCGGCTCCGATCGCGCTTGCGCGCTATGGTCTTCTAGAAGGCAAGAAGGCGACAAGTTATCCGGGTTTCGCCGAACAAATGCCCGGTGCGCAGTATCGTGAAGAAAGGGTTGTAAAAGACAAAGGCGTTGTGACAAGCCGCGGCCCGGGCACGGCCATGGAATTCGCCTTGGCGCTTGTTGAGGAGCTTGCAGGCGCTGAGAAAGCTTCCGAACTCAAGGAACAGCTTCTGGCCCGCTGAGAAAAGTTCCGGGGCGCTTAAGCCGCCTCGTCGGGCCGTATGCCTTCCAGCAGGAGGCGCTCTGAGCGGTTGAACGCGTCTTGGATCAGTTTTTCCACCTCAAGCGGCGCCTCGGCCTGCCCGAGCTCTTCGGCCGAGGCTTTGGTGGCTGGGTGGGCGGGCACAAGGTAACTGCAGCAATCGTCGCG
>CAZGYL010000210.1:0-8307 GCA_964529985.1 uncultured Planctomycetia bacterium
AGGCTTATAGAAAAACCGCGCAATCCCCTGAACGAATACATGGGAACCGGAGATTGCGTGTTTAAGAACGCGATCTTCGATTACATTCCGGCTACCCCGATTCACCATGAGCGCAACGAAAAGGAGCTCCCGGATCTGATACAGTGCGCCATCGATGACGGAGCGGATGTACGCTCCTTTCTGATCTGTGATCGTTACGCCAACATAAACTTCCCTGAAGATATTGCTTACGCGGAGTCCATATTGGAAGAGGCCGGCGGGTAGGCCGGCCTCTTCGTGTTTGAGCTGCGGAACCCATGAGCGCCTGGGAGAGTAATCTCACGCAGGCGGAACAGGCGGACGGCGCGTGTCGCGGAGGGCCTCCTGGAGTGTAACCTTGCGCTTTTGCTCCAGACTCTGGCGGATCACAAGCCCTATGTAGGTGGCTGCAACGCCGTTTTCGATCCCACAGTGGATCTTGGAAGGATCATTGGCCCTCACCGCGTCGAAGAAGTTCTTCATGTGCTCGCGGGTGTCCCCTCCGGGGCCGCGGCCCGGAATGCGCGCTTGGCCGCCTCGCGGCTTCTTGCGCAGTTGAGCGTAAGCACCCATGACGTCGACGGCCCCGTTGAGGCCGGTGATATACAGGTGCATGCCGCCGCCGGGGAAGCCCGGAACTTGAATCCAGCCGTGAGTGTACTTTATGAAGAGATTGCCGGGGTACTCCAGTATGGTGGTGTAATAATTCGTGGTATTCCGCCCCGGTATGATGCCCGCTCGCCCTTCTGTATATGCTGCGACAGGGTGTTTCCCTACGGTCATCCAAATCAGGTTGAACTCGTGCACGGCCTGCTCGAGCATCCAGTCGCCGCTCTTGTTGCGGTCGGCGTACCAGCCCCCGTGATGATCCCAGCCGTTCATGCGCTGTACTTCGCCGTACAGGAGCTCACCTATGAGACCTTCCTCCCTCACGCGGCGCATGATATCCCTGCGCGCAAGGTGCGATCCCCACTGGAAGCCGATCTGCACGCAGACACCGGGGTTTTTCTTCGCAGCCTCCTGAACGCGCTTAACACCCCACGCGGTTATTGCAAGCGGCTTTTCTCCGTAAAAAGGCATTCGTGCATTCAGAAGATCGACGTACATCGTGGAGTGCCAGTAACAGGGAGTGGCCACTACACAGCAATGTATTCCGGGGTCGCTTAAAAGCTCGCGGTACTTGTAGGGGCCTCCTGTTATCGCGTCCGGTTTGTCCTGACCGGCTTTGACCACTCTGTCCTGCGCCGCCTTAATGCGTTCCGGTCTGAGGTCGCAGATGGCAACGACGTGCACGTTTGGAATAGCAAGAATGTGACCCAAGAGGTGGCTTCCTCTTCCACCCACACCGATGCAGGCCACCTTGATCGGAGCTCCGGGCCGCACCTTGCGTGCTGCAAAAAGAGGAGCTCCGAAAGCTGCCGCTGCACCGGCTGTAACACTCGTTTCCATGAATTTGCGGCGGGTGGTTCTCTCGTTCATAGCTGCAGTCTCCTTTCTCCGAATCTGCCGATCTTCCGATCCGTAACGTTTATTTCTTTGCTCAAGAATGCCCTGGTTCAAGGTCGCCTTTCTTCAGGGTCCGAGGTCACTTGAGCACTTCCAAAGCCCAGTTCTCTTTTACTCCAAAAGCCTTACACTCGCGGTAAGCCCTGTTGGCCGCGTGTGCCGCGCACATACCGCTGAAAACCTCTGTGACGGGTGCAGCCAGCTTCTTGGAATCTCCCGCGCGCACGCAAAGGAGAAAATTCTCAAGGTGTGCGCCGTCCAGGTCTGAAGGCCCCAGCTCCTTGATCACCCGTTTTTCCGCCTCCGAGTAGAAACGCCAACCTTTGCGGCTTATCTCCAGCGATCCCTCGGTGCCCCGGAAGCAAATTCCATGATCATGCCAATCGTTGAAGCTGCTTACCGCAGAAACCGAAAAGGTTGCAACGAGCGTGGGATAACGCCAGAGCGCCACGAAGGTATCGGGGACCTCCCACTGCTTTCGGGCGTATGCGCCCCCGCCCATGCTTACAAGCTGAGGCACGGGCAGGGCCCCGAACCAATTCATGAGGTCGCAGATATGGTGCCCGGGTTCGGCCATAAAGCCGCCGGAGAACGCCCAAAAAAAGCGCCAGCGCCAGAAGTGCTCGGGGCTCGGAGCCGGGACCCGCGCAGGCCCTAAGAAAAGATCCCAGTTCAAACCTTTCGGGGGCGGCGCGGCGGGTTGGCTGATTCGAATCCTCCACCATGCCTCGATCTGAGTTATGGTGCCCAGGCTGCCCTTGTCGATGATCTCCTTCTTGGCCGAAAGGAAATGAGGGCCGCTTCGCTCCTGCAGCCCTACCTGGACGATAAGGCCGCTTCGGGCCACAGCAGCGACCGCCTCCCGGGTTTCGTCGATGCTGTGGCTAAGAGGGGTTTCGAGGTAGACGTGTTTGCCTGCGGCCAACGCGTTCAGGAGGTGATTGCGGTGGTGGTGCTCAGGTGTTGCGATTACAACGGCCGAAAGGTCCTTCTGCTCAAGAAGTTTACGGTGGTCGACATAGGCTTCAGCCGCTTCGCCCGTGGCCTTGCGGGCCCTCTCGAGGTGGGGAGGGTAGACGTCGCAGACGGCGGTGAAAACAAGAGGAACCGCCTTCTGCGTCCTCAATCGATTGAGCAACGTAAATCCCCGCTTGCCGGCGCCGATCAGACCCAAGTGAAGCCGCTCATTGGCCCCCAGAACCTTCCGGAGCGAAGGCGCACCCAGGGCTGCAAGCCCTGCTTGAGCCAGGAATCTGCGCCGCCCGCCGAGCGACCCCATGCTGTGCATTCCTCCTTCCGGTGCGTGTTGCTTTGAAAGAGTCTCTCGTACAGGATGACCCGCGCGTGTGCTTTTATCAAGCCGAGCCTGAGTGTGCGGATTGCAGCTTAAAGGAGGCGGTAGTGGGAAAACTACTGGTTTTGGACTTCGTCTCTGCCACACGGGAGGATGTTCAAAGGTGCATGCCTTCGGTGCTTGAGGTCGCGCGCCGCGGGTTCATGGCCGAATTGGAGCCCATCCTGCCCGCTGTAACATGTCCTGTGCAAGCGAGCATGCTGACCGGGGTGCCGCCGCGGGACCACGGCATTGTGGGAAACGGGTGGTATTTCAGAGATCTTGCCGAGGTGTGGCTGTGGAGGCAGAGCAATGCGCTCGTGCAGGCTCCCAAGGTTTGGGACCGGGTTCGAGCAAAAGGCCGCGATCTCAAAGTGGCAAAGCTCTTTTGGTGGTACAACATGTATTCCACGGCCACATGGTCGGTTACACCAAGGCCCCACTATACGTGCGACGGGCGGAAGTTCCCGGGCATTTACACCCAACCCCCGTCGCTTGAGAAAGAACTTGAGAGCACACTGGGCACCTTCCCACTTTTCCGCTTCTGGGGGCCTGAGGCGGGACTGGAGTCCACGCGCTGGATCGTTGAGTGCTCTTTGCATGTACTGGGGCGCTTTCAGCCCGATTTGCTCCTTGTTTATCTGCCCCATGCCGACTACGACCTGCAGAGATTCGGCCCCGGCTCTCCGCAGGCAAGGGAAGCTCTTTCAGCGTTGGACCGAGAGGCCGGCAGGCTGATTGAAGCTGCTTTCGACCGCAAATACGAGGTGTTGATCGTTACCGAATACGCCATGTCGAAGGTTTCGGGTGCAGTGCCGATCAACCGGGTTTTGCGCGAGGCGGGACTCCTTGCGGTTCGAGAGAGCTTGGGTTGGGAGCTCCTTGACTTCGGGGCTTCAAGGGCGTTTGCAGTAGCCGACCATCAGGTGGCACACGTGTACGTGCGCGAAAAACGCGATTTGGATATTGTGGCTGAGTTTCTCAGCTCGATCGAAGGGATCGAGCGGGTTTTGGGTGAGGAAGGGAAACGCGAAGCAGGGCTTGATCACCCGCGCAGCGGCGAGCTCGTTGCGCTTTCAGCACCTGACAGGTGGTTTTGCTACTATTGGTGGCTTGATCCGTCAAGAGCGCCTGACTTCGCGCGCACCGTCGATATCCACCGCAAGCCCGGGTACGATCCCCTTGAGCTTTTTTACGACGGATCAATGCGGTTTCCGCGCTTCCGCGTCGCTGCAAAAGCGCTTCTGAACAAACTACGTTTCAGAGTGCTTTTCAACGTTATAGGATTTGAAACACAAAGGATCAAAGGGAGCCATGGAGTGATCCCGAGTGCGGGGCCCCTGCCGGTGGTCGCCGGCTCTTTTCCGGTCGAGCCGCGCCCGCGGTATGGAGCCTGCCGGATCGCTTCGCTTATCGAAAGCGCCCTTGAGACGGGACCTTGAAGAAGTCCCGAAACGGGCTTTACGATCGTTGGGTGCGGCTGAGGGAGATCGGAACCAGGGAGCACTTTTTGCCGCGCGGATCCCGACGAACCGCAGAGGAGGATGACGGACATGAGCGGCCTTCACAATCTGGGCTTTGTCGCCACACGGCTTGCCGGTACGGACGGGGTGACGCTGGAAGCTATGAAGTGGGCCGATTTTTTTGAGAAGCACCTCAATCTACGTTGCTATTACTTCGCCGGTGAACTTGAAACACCCCCCGATCGTTCCCTCTTGGTGCCGGAGGCCTTTTTCCGGCACCCTGAGGTCAGAGAGATCCATGACCTGTGTTTCGGAAGAACCGTGCGCGACCGGGATACGACACAGCGGATTCAAAAGCTGAAAGAGCACCTGAAAGACAAACTGTACGAATTCCTTGATTTGTTTTCGCTGGACATTCTTGTTGTTGAAAACGCTCTTGCCATTCCGGTGAACATTCCCCTGGGTCTCGCTCTGGCCGAGTTCATTTCGGAAACCGGAATTCCGACTGTGGCTCATCACCACGATTTTTTCTGGGAGCGCCAGCGGTTTCTTACAAACGCCATTTGGGAATATATCAACATGGCCTTTCCACCGCACATTCCGCACATTCACCACGTGGTTATCAACTCCTCTCAGGATAACCAGCTGAGCCTTCGGACCGGAATCTCAGCTACGATAATCCCCAATGTGATGGATTTCGAGCATCCGCCCGCTCCTCCCGATGAGTACTCAGCCGACATAAGAAGCGCGCTCGGTCTTGAACCGGATGAGCTTTTCGTCCTGCAACCCACGCGTGTCGTCCCCCGGAAAGGTATTGAACATGCAATAGAGCTTGTGAGCAGGCTGGGGCTTAAAGCCAGGCTGGTGATCTCACACGCTTCAGGTGACGAAGGATTCGAGTATGAGCAACGCGTGCGGGAATACGCAGCGATGATGCATGTGCGCACGCTTTTTGTCGCCGATATCATCAAAGACCACCGCGGCACGACTTCGGACGGCAGGAAGATCTACACGTTGGCTGACGCCTATCACCATGCGGACCTCGTTACTTATCCTTCGACGTACGAAGGCTTCGGGAACGCGTTTTTGGAAGCTGTTTATTTCAAGAAACCCATAGTTGTAAACACCTACTCGACATACCGCACGGATATCAAGCCGAAAGGTTTCAGGGCGATCGAATTCGACGGATATATAACGGAGAAGACCCTCCGGGAGACCCGTGAAATCCTGCAAAACCGCGAGAAGCGCATCGCAATGGTTGAACGTAATTACGAGCTTGGGCTGAGGTTTTACTCTTTCGCCGCGTTGCACCGCAAGCTTGCGACCCTTTTTTCAGCTTACTTGGCAATGGCGGGTTCCTCAGTCTGAACCGGGCTCGAGGTCGGAGGCCTGCTTTTTTCGGGCTGCCTCCCGGAGAAGCCGGTCGAGCCGGTCGAAGTGGTGTTGCCATGTGAGATAGGAAACGGAACGCGCTGCGCGGGCTCCGAGTTTTTCACGGAGAGTGGGATCCAGAAGCCTCTGCATGTACGCCGCAAGAGCTCTCCAGTCCCCGGGCGAGGGCAATACATAGCCGTTTTCGCCTTGGGAGACCAACTCGCATGCGCCGTCGGTGGGGCTTACCACCACTGGAGATCCCGAGGCCAAAGCTTCAAGCACGACGTTTGCAAGAGGATCAAACAAGCTGGGAAAAACAAAGATGTCCGCAGCCCCGTAGAAAGGCGCTGAAGGACGCACCCCGAGGAACCTCACGCGGTCCTGCAGGTGCAAAGTCCGGACCACCTTTTGGAAGCTTCCTGCCCTTCTGTCCTCACCGAGGACCCAAAGCTCCCATTGAGGGCAAAGGGTAAGCGCCCGGAGAACGGTCTCCAAGCCTTTGCGCCGCCAGTCATTGGCGACAAAAAGCGCGACGGGTTTTTCGGCGGATACGCCCAGAGATTCTCTGAGCCGCCGGCGCCTCTGCGCGCGTTCTTCAGGCGAGAAAACTTTTGTGTCGACACCGTTGTACAGGACGCTGATCCTATCGTGCTTAACAGGATAACGGGCGAGTATCTGATCTCTTACAAAGTTTGAGACACAGATTGTGTGTAGTAGATCAGGGTCCGTGTACAGTTTACGTTCCAGGTGTCTCACAACCGCGCAATAGAAAGCCGACCGGGAAAAGCTGCCGGCTACGGCACGCCTGAAAGGCTCAAATGCGCCGTTGCTGTCCCTGTGGAAGTCGTGACCGAAAGTTCGGCCGAATCCCATGGTCAGGTCGAAGGAATCCGCGCGTACCATGCGCGCCGATCGGTAAGCGAAGGAGGCGATCCGCAGAGCTTGGGGTACCGGCAGGCAGCGGACTTTGTGAAAAGTAAAAAGGTGCTGCCGGTCTGCCTCTGCCCGGCGCCCGAAAAAGTGGATTTCGCAACCGGTTTCTGCAAGGTGCTCCACCAGGTGCCGCAGGTACGCTTCCACGCCGCCTCCGGAGCCGTAACGGGTATGAATAAGCGCGATCCGCACCTCGGGGCACCTCCTTTGCTTTTTGTTTTTCCGCTTGCCTCTGACGAGCTCTGTTGAAACTAAGCTTAACCCTGCCTTCAAGAAAGATCCCGGAGACTCAATTTACCAGGTCTTCAAGAGTCAGGCAGCGCCGGCGCTCAGCTTCACCCTCTCCGTCATGGAGAACCAGAAACTCAGCTTCTTTCCATGTTGCGAACCCGGCGGCCGTGCCTTCGGGAGTGAGAAGGAGAATCCTGATTTTAGGTTTGCCGCCCTCAGAGACACCTTTGAGCTCCTCAAGGAGCCTCCTGCCTACTTCATTAACCGGCAAGCCCTGCTCCAGATACAGTACGGCTCTCAGGGACAGGCCGCAGCGGATCGCCAGCTCGCCCACGCCGGTCACGCACGCAGCGCCCCAGCGGTTGTCAGCCCAGCCGCCGGCACCCGGAACCGGCGAGTCCCCGATCCGCCCGGGGTACTTAAGCGGCAACCCGGAGGTTGAGACTGCAACGGCCAAATTCCCTTCGCTGTCGCATGCAACGGCATTCATTGTGTCGCCCTGGAAGTGCCGCTCCATGGCCTTGCGCACAAACGAGCAGAGTGAAGTGGTCTCACCTGCAGCTTCTTCCGTGCGCAGGCCGAGGGACACCAAGCGTTCTTCCCAACGGCTGCGGCTTTCGTCGGTAAGAAGCTCTGCGCGGGTGAATCCGGCTTCCCGTGCAAAACGCTCGGCTCCTTCCCCTACCAAAAATACATGCGGCAGATCCGTCATAACCCGGCGCGCGATCGAAATGGGATGGGCGTAGCTTCGAACCGCGCCCACAGCTCCGATGCGGCGGGTTTTTCCGTCCATAATAAGTGCATCTAGCTCAACCACACCGGTTATACCGGGAATGCCTCCTACACCCACGCTGCGATAAGTGGTGTCTTGCTCAACAAGCCTTGCAACCTCTTCCACAGCATTAAGCACGCTTCCCTCCTGTTGAAGGCGGCGCATCCCCGCCTTCACGTACGCGGGAGGCACTTCTCCGTTTGCAACGACAACGGCTCTGCCTGCACCCATTGAGTTTTCTCCTTTCCGTGCCGATTTAGAAGCGTCAGGATCCTGCATGGACACACCGCAGCGGGGAATTGTATCCGCTATCTCAAGACGCCGCAGTAGGCTCCGGGGGGTGATCGGGCCACCCGGCCGGCACGCCGGCCTGTTCGGCGCAAGCGCCTATGCAGAGACTTCAGGTTCTGGTTGGTTTAGCTTATTATTGCTAAGGAAAGGCATGAGGAAATCGTCCCCGGTGGGGTTCCCAGGCCCGGCGGCTTTTTGAGGAGAACGAAGTGAACCCGAGCAAACGCCTGCGATTTCTCGCTGCAGGCATGGTATGCCTGGGGCTTTCGGCCTTGCCGGCGGCGGTTGTGGTCAGTGAGATCTACTACGCTCCGGGCCCCTCCGAAGATATGACTTTCCAGTATGTTGAGCTTTTCAATCGAGGGGCGCAGTCGCTTGATATCGGA
>CAZGYL010000211.1:0-8225 GCA_964529985.1 uncultured Planctomycetia bacterium
TGGATCCTGCTGATCCGCACGGCGCGTGGGAGGGTCGAAAGGGCGGTGTGCTTGCCGTTCTGAAAGCAAGCGACGGGGAGATCGTTTCCACGTACAAACTTCCCTATCCGCCTGTCTGGGACGGCATGGCCGCTTCAGGAGGCAGGCTTTACCTTGCGCTTTCAGACGGAACGATTCTCTGCTTGCAAAAAGTTCGTACCTGAGTCGGCTTCCAAAATCCCAAGACTTCAAAGTCACCTGCCGGCAGCGTGCCGCCTGCGCGCCCCGCTCGGAAGCTTTGGTTCCTCCGCTTGCGTTGTAAAATCAAGGGCTCAGGCAGGAGGCAAAGCGTGGGCGTGAGAGGTTCTGCAGGCGGCGCTGTGGATGTCGTAGTTCGAGAGGCATGGTGGGACCGGGACGGCGAAGCGATACGGCAGGTCCGTACCGCGGTCTTCCTCCATGAGCAGGGGATCCCCGAGTCACTTGATTTTGATGGTCTGGACGACCGGTGCTTTCATGTGCTTGCGGTTACAGTTAAGGGAAAGCCGGTCGGGACCGGGAGAATCGAACCGGGCGGGAGGATCGGGCGACTTGCGGTTCTTCCTGAATGCCGGGGTCGGGGAATCGGCAGGCGGCTCATGTTTCTTCTTATTGCGATCGCGCTTCGCGAAGGGCTGCGGCGAATTACTCTCCATGCGCAGGAGCCTGTAATCCCGTTTTACGAGAAGCTCGGGTTCACCCGCACGGGAGAGCCTTTCTTTGAAGCCGGCATCAGACACGTCGCCATGACGAAGACCATCGGACTTCAGGATTTAGCCGAGGCCTCGTGATCGTGCGCTTCGCCCTTGACGGAGAGAACGCTGTCCTGGTACGGTCCAAGAAGGCGTACGGTTTTGTGCAAGCTCGATTCCTACTTCGGCTTCTTTTTCTTCAGTAGAAAGGAGCGATCATGAAGCACAGAAGCCTTCTTTCTTTCGCACTGCTTTGCGTTTGTTTTTCCCTGGAAGCTGCTCCGCGGTTCAGGAAGCTTTCGTTGCGGGAGTACCGCGACAAGATGATCGCCGGCTGGATCGGCCAGATGGCCGGCGGGGGGTGGGGAGGCCCGACGGAATTCAGGTGGAGGGGAAAGATCATACCGGCGGACAAGATGCCGAAGTGGAAGCCCGAGATGATCAACCAATTCCACCAGGACGACATTTATGTGGAAATGACCTTTCTCAGGACGCTTGAAAAGTACGGCTTGGACGTATCGATCCGCCGGGCGGGTATCGATTTTGCAAACAGCCGTTATCCCCTGTGGCATGCAAACCGCGCGGGACGGACCAACCTTCGCAACGGGATAGCTCCTCCGGACAGCGGTCACCCCCGCTTCAACAAACATGCCGACGACATTGATTACCAGATCGAGGCGGACTTCTCCGGGCTGGTCTCCCCGGGGCTTCCCAACACGGTTATCGCCTTGGGAGAGAAATTCGGCCGGCTCATGAATTACGGTGACGGAATGTACGGCGGGCAATTCGTAGGCGGAATGTACAGCGCGGCCTTTTTTGAGAAGGATCCTGTGGCCATCATAAAGGCCGGCCTTGCGTGTATTCCGGCCGGAAGTCAGTACGCTGAATGTATCCGCGATGTGTTGAAGTGGTACAAAAAGTATCCCGACGACTGGAAGCGCACATGGGAGCTTGTCAACCGCAAGTATCACCTGAATCCGGCTTACCGCAGGTTTTCATGCTCGGGGCCTTCCTCTGATTTCAATATCGATGCCAAACTTAACGGCGCTTATATCGCCATCGGACTTCTTTACGGAAAGGGGGATCCGGACGACACCATCGTTATTGCAACGCGCTGCGGCCAGGATTCGGACTGCAACCCGGCCAATGCAGGCGGTGTGCTTTTTACCACTATGGGCTTGAGCAAGGTCCCGGAACGCTTCACAAAGGCCCTTGATAAGAGTCGATACTTCAGTCACACCGACTACAATGTGACGAAGCTCATTGCGGCATGCGAGAAGGTAGCGCGCGAAGCTGTGCTTAAGGCAGGCGGTAAGATCGAGCGCGGGCCTGGAGGAGAAGAGTATTTTCTGATACCGGTCCGCCAACCGAAACCCAGCGCCCTGGTTCAATGCTGGGAGCCCGGTCCTATAGCAGGCAGCCGCTACACGCCGGAAGAGATGGCTCAGATCAAAGTCCGCTCGCCTGTGGCACAGGCGCTCCAGAAGTTTGCTCCCGGTTGGAAACTCCTAAGCTGCGGCACCGATATGAATCCGGGGCTGCAAAAAAGCTTCGGGGGAAAGACAAACGTACTTATGACCCACCCGGTGAATGAAGAGGTAGGCAGTGTGCTTATGCGGGAAGTTGTGGTGCCCGCAGGCAAGAAAACGCGCTTGCACTTAGTTGTAGGCCATCACCCGAAAGGCGATTGGGCTTTGGTCATCAAGATAAACGGCAAGGTGCATTTCAGGGATGTCATCGGGCCCAAAACCGCAAAGAATCTCTGGCGCACGGTTGACTATGATCTTTCGTGCTATGCCGGGAAGAAGATCAAAATAGAGCTTATAAACCAGGCGACCGGGTGGAGATTCGAAGCTGCCTATTGGGCTGAGATTTCGATACAAAGCGAATAAAGACGGCCTCAGGTACGGGAGGCGCAGGCGCTTACAGCCCGGGCCGCGCGCTCTATTTGCTCTTCTGTTGTAAACATACCGAGGCTGAACCTGACCGTTCCGTGAGGAAACGTTCCGAGCGTGCGGTGCGCTTGAGGTGCACAGTGAAGGCCGGCGCGGCATAAGATCCCGTACTGTTTGTCAAGACGCTCAGCGAGCCTCTCAACCGGTACTCCACGCAAAGTGAAGGCGCATACGGCGGTTCTCTGTCCAAGGCTTGAGGGACCGTAGATTGTGAGCCCTGGAATGGAGCTTAACTTCTGGAGCAACAGTTCCGTCAACTTAAGTTCCTGCCGCCTGATTTGCTCCACGCCCCTTGAAAGCACCGCCTGCACTCCGGCCCTCAGTCCCGCTATTCCGCAAGCATTAAGGGTTCCGCTTTCAAAGCGGTCGGGAAGGAAAAGAGGCTGCTCCTCACTCTCGGAGCGGCTTCCGGTACCTCCCTGCTTCAGAGGCGTGAGCTCTGCGGGATCAACCCTCTCTCCCAGCACCAGGCCTCCGGTGCCCGGCGGTCCATAGAGAGACTTGTGGCCGGTAAAGGCTAAAAGATCTATGCAAGCCTCCTTCATGTCCACAGGAAGCACGCCTGCTGTTTGGGCTGCATCAACCAGAAACAAAAGGCCGCGCTCCCTTGCAAGCTTTCCGATCTGCTCAATCGGGAGAATCGTTCCGCTTACGTTGGAGGCGTGATTAAGCACGATAAGTTTAGTAGAGGGTTTTATCGCGCGTTTTACATCATCCGGATCAAGCAGACCTTCAGGCGAGCAACGTATCGCAGTTACTGAAACGCCGCGCCGCCCGAGAACGCGCAGCGGCCGCATTACGGCGTTGTGCTCCATTGTGCTTGTAATCACATGATCTGCCGGGCGGAGCAGGCCGTGAAGCGCCAGGTTTATCGCCTCAGTAGCATTGGAACAAAAGACCACCCTTAGGGGATCTGAAAGATTGAAAAGCCGAGCTATTGATTCCCTTGCCTCAAGCATCTCTCTTGCAGCCTCAATGGCCAAACGGTGTGCCGACCTTCCCGGGTTGCCCCCGAATTCCGTCAGGAACCTGTTGATCGCAGCTACAACTTCGGGAGGTTTGGGGAAGGAGGTGGCTGCATTATCGAGATACACGAAATCTCCACTCGGGTGACGTGTTCCTTGGTTTGAAAACAGAAGGCTCACAGCGGATTTTCCTCAGCAACAAGAACAATGTTTATCAGCCGCGCGGCGATCGTATTGCGGATTGCAAAATTCTGCAAGTCCGCAGCCCGTTCCGGCACGAAATTTGTACTGTGCAAGAAAAAAGTGAAACTCTCCTCTTGACTTCGAGTACACGCCGATGTATAGTGTCCGGCAGAAGACCAGAGTTGTCGGACCAGTACGGTCAACTTGTTCTCTGGGAACTGGGCTATATGCCGGTCCAACGGCTTAGAGCCTCGGTATCCCACTTTGAACTACGGGCGTACTTGGAGTTCCGGCCTCTGGTTTTTTCTTTGTGGTCGGTTTGGGGATAATCCGCCGGCCTGAAGGTTACCGGACGTTTTGAAACGAAGAACGGCGTTTCGAATCGCCTGGCGTGTGGGTACCTTGCCGTTTTTGCGGGGGCGCCTCATTTTGCGGGGAGGCCTCATTTTGCGGGGACGCCTCAGATTCAATAACCGCCTGGAGAAGCTCCTTGCCGTATCCGTTTTTCAAGGCGAACGCCGTTAATTGAGCTGCAAGTTGGGGAATGCGGGCTCTGAGCGAGGGATCGGACCGCCGTTCGGTGCACGGCGGCGTGCTGAGAGCGCGCACTTCGGGCGGCGAATCTTTGGGAACGGGGAGCCTGCAGGGCAGGGAAGCGCGCTGAAAGATGTTCAAGTAGCGGTAGGATCCGCCCTTGTATCCGACGCTCCGCGCGACAACACAGGCACTGTAGACCTCTATCACCTTAAAGCCATGAAGCCTGTGGGGACCGAGTGCAGGCGCCGTCAAATACAGGGTTCCGGCCTCGCGGGCTTCCAGATCAGTGTGCAGGTGCCCCGAAAGGCACAGGACCACGTTACCGCTTCTGCGCAAAATGGACCTCAGGTTTTCTGAATCCAAGAAAGCCGGGGGAAGCGCGGGCTCATGCTGCATGTAAACAACGGGTTTGCCCGAAGCCTTTGCCAATTCCTGCTTAAGCCAGGTGAGGCTCTCAGGCGAGAAAACCCCCAGACCATCCCCTGCGTCTAAATCCAGGCTCATTCCGATAAAAGCAAGCCCGCCGCAGGTGAAGCTGAAGCGCGAAAACCGGAAAGCTTTGCAGAAGTTACGAGGCCAGTTGTCGCCCGGAAGAACAAAGCAAGGCGCCTTAATGCTCTTCTTTAGAAGATCGGCGAAAGCCTTTTGCGCTGATTCGCGCTCAGAGCCTGAGTTATCCCCCGTAAAGACAACAAAGGCCGGCTTTACCTGCGTGTTTATGAAACGGCATGCCGCTGTGAAGTACTTTTGATATGCCGGGCTGAAATGGACATCGCTTATCTGCACGAAGCTGAAAAGACGCCGGCCCGGCGGATACCAAGGCGGCTTTTCGGCCTGTTCCCTTACTTCGATCGAATGCAGGAACCTTCGAAATGCCGCCACCTGGCGCGAGGAGACCCCAGGTGGAGAGGATACGAAAGCAGCAGCGAGGAAAAAAGCAAGCATGATGACACAGGTCCTTTTTCAGCCTTAATGAGGATAAGCAAGCAGGTTGCAAAGAGCAACCCGCCCGCATGTGGATTCAACACCGATTCTCTCCTAATATAACGCTTCAGGAAGAAGTGACGGGAGAGACGAGGCAATGGCTGTAAAGTACGTTCCCGCCCCTGACGTGCAGGAGCTTGTTGAGAGGATCGCTGAGTGCCTGGGTTGGCGGCACCTGCGGGGGAAGGTCTCCTGCGTGCGGGCGCAAGGCAGCGCTGCGAGGTGGACCATAGCCAGAGTGCATGCCCTGCCCCGCGTTTTTCAGCCGGTTTTGGGAGTAAGTCCCCGGTACGTAATTGAGGTGATCCCGGCTGTTTTTGATCCGATGCCTGAGGCCCGGAAGATCGAAACACTGATTCACGAGCTCCTTCATATCCCGAAGGCCTGCGGCGGGGGCCTGCGCAGTCACAGGTTTGTAACAAGGCGTCGCGTAAAGAGCCTTTCAAAGCGCTGCCTGGAGGCCATGGCCGGCGGCGGCCGCAAGCAGCGTACCCGCTGAGAGGTAAGAGCGGGCTGTTTCCGCCTTTACGGCGGAAGTGTATCATGTTGGAGTGGCTCTTTCGGCTTGCGGGGAGGGTCTTTGGTTTCCGGAGATTTCAAAGATGAAAGAACGAGGACAAACGCGTCGCAGCTTTCTCTCAAAGAGTGCACTCGGACTTACAGGTCTTGCGCTTGCAAGGGCTTCGGCGGGCAGAGGCCCCTCAAGGCCTCCGAACGTCATCTTGATCATGACCGACGACCAGGGATACGGGGATCTTTCATGCACGGGTAACCCGATTCTGAGAACCCCGAACATGGATAAGCTCTACAGGGAGAGCGTGCGCCTTGAAAACTTCCACGTATCGCCGACCTGCTCTCCCACACGGGCGGCTCTCATGACGGGGCATTACTCGAACCGAACCGGTGTGTGGCACACGATAATGGGCCGGTCGATACTCCTGCGGGACGAGATTACAGCAGGCCAGATCTTTGCCGCAAACGGATACCGCACCGGTGTCTTCGGAAAATGGCACTTGGGCGACAACTACCCTTCACGGCCGCAGGACAGAGGCTTTCAGGAGACCCTTGTGCACGGCGGGGGCGGAGTGGGCCAGACTCCGGATTACTGGGGGAACGACTACTTCGACGATACGTATTTCAAGAACGGAGTTCCTCACAAATGCCGCGGCTATTGCACGGATGTGTTTTTCAAAGCCGCTTTGCGTTTCATAGAGGAAAACCGGAACCGCCCGTTCTTCTGTTACCTTCCCACCAATGCCCCGCACGGGCCTTACAGAGTGCCTGAGAAGTATGCAGAACCGTACAAGAAGCCGGGAGTTCCGAACCCGAATTTCTACGGCATGATAGCGAACATCGACTGGAACCTGGGCAAGCTTTTGACTCGGCTGCAGGAGCTCGGGCTCTACGAAAACACCATAGTGATATTCATGACGGACAACGGCACGGCTGCCGGATTTCGCGGCGGAAGAGGGAGAGAACCGGTAGGCTACAACGCGGGCATGCGCGGGACCAAGGGCTCCCAGTACGACGGAGGTCACAGAGTGCCGTGCTTTATACGCTGGCCGGCCGGTGGACTTTTAGGGGGCCGAGCTGTGAAGCACATTACGGCGCATGTGGACATTCTGCCTACTTTGATCGATTTGTGCGGCCTTAAACCTCCTGCGGACATCAAATTCGACGGTGTCAGTTTGCGCCCGCTTCTCCAAAACCCGGATTGCAAGTGGCCTGATCGAATTCTGGTCGTGGACTCTCAACGGATCGAGTATCCCGAGAAGTGGCGCAAGTCAGCGGTTATGAGCGACAGGTGGCGGCTTATCGACGGCAAGGAGCTTTATGACATGACCGTCGATCCGGGGCAGAGGCACGATGTAGCCGGCCGGTATCCTGACGTGGTCAAGCGCCTGAGGGAAGCTTACGAGAAGTGGTGGGCCGACATTTCGCCGCGGTTTGATCTTTACGCTCGAATCGCTCTGGGCGATCCGGCTGAAAATCCAAGCCGGCTTACCTGCCACGACTGGCACGGACGCCGGGTGCCATGGCACCAGGGCGCGATCCGCAGGGGACTTGTGGCCAATGGATTCTGGGCGGTCGAGATAAGCAGGCCCGGAACTTATGAATTCGCTCTGCGGTGGTTTCCCAGGGAAGAGGACAAGGTTATCGAAGCAAAGGAAGCGCGCCTGAAGATCGGTTCCTTCGAAGCGAGCAAGCAGATCGAGAAAGGCGCTGTTGAGGTGACCTTCCGAGTTCCGCTTAAGCCCGGCAAGGCGAAGCTTCAAACTTGGTTTATCGAAGCGAACGGCAGGAGTCGAGGTGCGTACTTCGTTTACGTAAAGCGCCTTTGATCCGCGGTCCCGGGCGCGGTTGGAACTAGGGGAATGCAGCAACGGCGTTTTCGCTCGTCTGACAGCAAGAGAGGAGCGGCATATGAGCGGGATTGCGTTTTTGCTTGCGATCTGCATAAGTGGGCCCGTGAAGCAGCCTGTAGAAATTCTCCCGGGCCTTGAAGTGATACATGGCCCTGTAAACGGTGTCCGCATAAGAAAGCACGGTAAGGAGATCGCTGTTTACGGGGATCCGCGGGCTGAGGCGCCTGCAGCCGAAATGGTGCTCTTCACGCATCACCGCCGCGATGTGGTCTGGGCCGGCAGGCGTCTTGTTGAAAACGGCGCCCGAAGCGTAGTGCCGGCGGGGGAGGCTGAGCTCTTTTCAAATCCCGCCGCTTTCTGGCGGCGTTTTGCTAAGTTGCGCCTTCAGGACACCGAATGCCAGAGCACAAAGGTCTGTTTTGAGCCCATGCGCGTGGATCAGGCTGTAAAGGAAGGGGACACAGTCTCTTGGGAGGGGCTTGAGTTCCGGGTTCTGGATACCCCTGGATTTACGCGCAAGTCGGT
>CAZGYL010000212.1:0-8218 GCA_964529985.1 uncultured Planctomycetia bacterium
CTGATCCACCAAGGACTTCTTTTTGAACCCCCGCCGCCAAGAAGCTTGAACCCCAATATTCCGAAAGACCTGGAAACGATCTGCTTGAAGGCAATGGCCCGCAAGCCGTCTGAACGGTATACCGCGGAAGAGCTGGCGCTCGACCTCAAACGCTACCTGGCGGGCGAGCCGATAAGAGCGAGACCGATTGGTCCTGCGGTACGCCTTTACAGGTGGTGCAGGCGTAATCCTCTGGTTGCAATTCTCCTGGTCGCATTGGCACTGTCGCTTGCAGGCGGGGCGGCTGCGGCTGCGGTCGCAGCTCTGCGTGCTTCACAAGCCCGCGATCTTGCACGGGCACGTCTCTCACACATGTCGGTGGCAAGCGGCCGTGCGCTCGCTGAAGCGGGAGACTTCGCAGGGGCTCTTCCTTTTTTCGTCCAGTCGCTTGAGCTTGAACAAGGAAGGTCCGTGCACGAACGTGCCGCCCGGTTGAGAGTTCAAGCTGCAAGAGAGCGCTGCGCAAAACCGGTACATTTGACTTTTCTCAAAGAAAAGCCTCTGCTCGGTGCATTTTCGAGCGACAAGGCGTTCTTTTTCGTGCTGACCGCACACGCAGCCTCGGTTTTTGATCTCCATTCGCGGAAAAAGATATTTGCTCTCCAGGGAGAGTCCTTCGTAAGCGCAACTTTCAATCGCACAGGTGACCTGTTCGCGGCGGCGACACGCAGCGGGTGTGTTTGGATCCGCAAAGTCAAAAGCGACTCCCCCGCCGTACGCACCTTTAACTGCGGCGCGCGTGTTCGGCGCATAAGCTTCGCTCCGAGGGCAAACCTCCTGCTTGTAGAAAAGGCAGGCGGCGCTTGCTCCGTGTGGGACGTTTCAACGGGATGGCTTAGAGCCAAAATCCGCCAACAGCCGGGACACTGCCCGGCAGCCTTCGGCCCGGACGGGCGACTCTTGGCTACAGGAGGAAACGGCGGCGTTGTGCGGCTCTGGCGGCTCCGAGCGGGCCATAACGGAGTACTTCCCGTCGCTGCCCCCCTCCGCTTCGGCTCACCTGTAGGCAGAATCGCATTCAGCCCGGACGGAAGATTCCTCCTTGCTGTTTCTTTGGCGGGAGCAAAGATCCGCGTATGGCACCTTGAGTCCAGAAAACTTCTCTTCGAAAGCGATAAATTCGTACCCGGGCGCAAGGTGTACTTTTCCTTCTCCCCTCGAGGCGGATTCCTTGCTTTGGGATACGGGCCCGAGCTCGAGGTTCACTTCCTGGACCCGACAAGTCCGTACCTCGTACGGCGCCGCACCTCCTTCGCTCTAAGCGGCCTTGCTTTCAGCCCCGATGGCAGCCGACTCGCTTATGCCTCCTTGAACGGAACGATCGCTGTTGAGGAAATCGGCGGGGAAAATCCCTCGCCATATCTGCTCAGACATCCTGAGGCGGCATTGGGGGTTTCCTTCGACTCTGAAAGCAGGCGGATCCTTGCGTGGTATGCGGATAACGCCGTGCGGATTTGGGATCTTGCAGGCACAATGCAGCCGGTGCTTGTGATTCCAAGCGGTGTTTCCGTAGCCGGAATAGGATTTTTCTCTGGAAGAGGCTGTTTGGCGGCCTTCGACACCGAGGGTTCAACGATCCTTTGGAATTTCAAGAAGAAATCCCTTTCTTCTCTTCGAATTCCTTTTGAACGCTTCGGCAAAGGCGGCCCCGTAGTGAGAGGTCCGCAGGGTGTATCAGCGCTGCTTTCCCGCAGAAAGATCAGCCTATGGAACGCGCTGTCCGGGCGGATTCTAAACGAAGTTACGTTTCAAGCTCCGCCTAAAGACTGTGCTTTTGACAAACATGGTTCAACGCTTGCGGTACTTACCGCGGACGGCGACGTGCACATCGCCGCCCCGGCTGAGAGCAAAGTCATACGTACAATAACCTGCGGGCCTTCGATCGCAAAAATCGCGCTCAGCCGGGACGGCCAGCTTCTCGGCGTAATTTCTCTTTCAGGCCGCCTTGCAGTCTGGGAAACCGATTCAGGCCGCCTCCTACACGATGCGAGAAGGTACTTGGACGCCCACTCCAGAGCAAAGCGTGTGTTCCTCAAACTAACCTCGCAAGGGATTCCTCCTCAAATCGAGTTCTGCTGGGAAGGCCGGAGAGTACTGACGACAAACGGCAGGAAAACGGCATGGCTGAGAGAGTCCTCTACAGGAAGGCTGATCGCGACGCTTGAGCACCTCGGCGAAATTTCGGCCGTAGCCTTGAGCCCGGACGGCAGACGCATTGCTACTTGTTCCGCCGACGGCACCGCTCGGGTATGGGATGCCCGGACAGGCCGCTCCTCCGGGCCTTCCATGGACAACCTTGGTCTTATAACAGCATGTGCATTCAGCGCTTGTGGTTCATACCTCGCAACCGGCGAAAAAAGGGGTGTTGTACGCTTGTGGCTCATAGCAACGGGACAGGAGATAGCCCCGCTTTTCAAATGCTCAAACACTCCGACGCAGCTTGCTTTCTCTTCTGACGGCAAGCGCCTCGGAGCCTTCGATGTGAGCGGAACCCTGTACGTTATTGAGCTCGAGCCCGTCCTGCACACGCTCGAAAAAGAAGCGCAGTACGCACGGGCTCTAAGCGGAATCCGTCTGGATGAGAACAGCGGTGTGGTCCGCTTGAGGAGAGCCGAATTTCAAGAGGCCTGGCGCACTCTTGCAGAAGACATGCCTGAAGAGCTTAAAAGCTCAAAAGCCGAAGAAGTCGCATGGCACCTGAATGCGCTTTCGGAAAAGGAATCAGCAGGTGATTGGGCTTCTTCGCTCTCTGAACTCGATCAGCTCTGCAGACTTCAGCCTGATTACCCGTGGCACTACGTGAGGCGCGCCGAATGCTTAGGGCGCCTGGGCAGAATCGAGCAATGCGCCGAAAATTACGCAACGGCCATCAAGCTTGGTTGGCCGGGCATCGAAGCGCGCTGTTTGTACTTCTTATGCCTGCTTGCAGCGGGTAGGAGGCCCGATCCCGCGCTCCTGCGCGATATCTTGCTTAACAAGCGCGCAAAGGCCGCCGGGCCCCGGGACGCCGTGAAAATAGTATGGGCCGCTGGAGCGGCTCCGCTTGATCCTCCGGCCGCCTCCCTCCTCGTAAAGCTCGCCCGCAACGCACTTGAATCCTTCCCGAAACCTACTGCGTTCAGGGCCGCTTGGGCCGTTGCGCTCCTTCGGGCGGGAAGTTTCGCGCGAGCCAGGGAAGAGTTCCTTTCGGTTCTGAGACGGGGGATAACCGGTGGACTCAGGCGGCTGGTTCAGCTCTACCTTACTGTTGCCTGCAGCAAATCGGGGGATCTTTCCGGCGCCTTGAAAGCCTATTTCTCCTCGATCTTTGAGCCCCCCGGAAGCGCAACGGATTCCTTGGAGAAACCTTTAAGGGTTCCCTCGTGGCTTTCAAAGAGAGTCTTATGCATTCTTCGCCGCGAAGCTGCAGAGGCCCTCAGGCGGGGACTTCAGAGAGCGGGCACGCCCCCTCAGGGCGCTCCAGAAACCGGGCGCTGAACCGGATATGCGTGCTTAAAGTCCGCCTGCACCGGGAGGGCGTTGCCAGAAGGGAGCCGCCTCAGAACGCAGGCTGCGCCACGCACCGCTTCGGAAGTCCCAAATCCGTACCGCAATCATGGCCGCTGAAGCCAGAACCCAAAGCAGACTGCTTGCTGCAAGCGCGCCGCTCTTACCGAAAACCTCCATGGCCGCCAGTCCCAAAAAAGGTGCGAAAACTCCGCGGATCCCGGTCGCAGCGACATGGACCGAATGATAAACCCCCGCATCTTCAGAGCCTGCGAAACGTAGAGATGAGAGACACCAAAGGATTGAAAGGCCGCCCATTCCCACACCGAAGACTGCGAACGCGAGGCTGGTAAGGAGAAAACACTCTCTGCCTTGCAGGTTCCCGGCAGCGATAAGTAGGGGCGGGAACGCAGCAAGTATCAGGAACGTGACGACGGCCATGCGGTGCGGCGTTGAGCGGTCAAACCACCTTCCAAAAAGCGGAATTGAAAAAGCTTGCGAGAAACTGAAGATCATTCCGCGTGCTATCCCGATCGGCCCGTAGTCAAGCTTCAGGTCCTCAACCAGGTAGAGCGGTATCACAGGCATGGTCATCATAAAAGCGATGCCGTAAAGCATGAAAGCGGCCTCAAACCTGAAGTAATCGGGACGCCGTTTAAGCAATGCGGCCGCCTTCTTCAGAGGACCGAGCAGGAACCGCCACCCCAACCTATCGGGCCCCTCGCCGTTGGTCGTGCCGGTAGGTACGGTTCCAAGGAGCAAGAACGCACTCAGGGCTGTAAGAGAAGCTGCAAGGTAAAGGTGGCGGTACCCGAACGCAACCGCTTCCAGATACGCCCCTGCGCCGGCCGCAACAAGAGCTCCCACGACCATACGGATTCCGGAAGCTGTTCCCATAAGCCTCCCTGTGCGTGAGGCCGGAATGTGCTGCTGGAGCACCCTGTTTTCCGCCGGTATGAGAAGCGCTACGCACAGGTAATACAAGAAATACATCACGATAAGGTGGGCGACCTTCCCCAGCAGCACTCCGCTTGCAAGCACCGACGCACCCAGCAAGCCCGCAATGCGCAGCGTGCGGCGTTGATCGGTGCCCACGAGAATCCGGCCCCACCAAATCGAGGTGAAGTTCGCAATGGGCATGGTCATGGTGAGGATCGTAAGCGCCCAGGGTGCCGCCCCGAGAGACTTGCACGCAATGACCTCACCGAACTGCAGCATACCGAAGGTGGCACCACCCAAAACCGTGTAGAGAATAAAGCGCGAAGGGACGGAGAGGGCCCGGCCTGCGCCGCCTTGTGAAAGCGTGTGGGGAGAAGGTTCAGCCGCTCTGCGCCTGTTCATCGTTTCTGTCGAATCCGCTCTTCAATCGGAAGCCCTCTACTTTACCGCCGGCCGCTTAAGGTCCCAACCCCCTGCCGGGCCCCTTGAGCCACTGGGCGCTGCGGAAGTATGCTGCAAGGTTGAAGCACAGCTTGCGGCGAAAAGCGCTGCACCCTGGTGCCAGCGTCCGATCTTCAGGCCATCGGCTGGAGGAGGAAAAAGGAATGCGTAAGCTCCCGCGGCGAAGGTTCTTGAAAAGGACGGGGCAAGCAGCTCTGCTTTCGAGTTTAGATGCCGGCGCCCGCACCCCTTGTGTGGCCTTCCCGGCGGTCCGGACCGAAAGCCGGAGAGCCCGTCCCAACATACTTTTCCTTATGACCGACCAGCAGAGGTTCGATACGATCCATGCGCTCGGCAATCCGCACATTTTCACGCCGCACTTGGATCGGCTTGTGCAACGTGGAATCGCTTTTACAAACGCTTACTCGACCTGCCCCGTATGCGTTCCCGCCCGCACTACAATCCGCACGGGCTGCGAGCCGCCGACAACCCGTATTTTCAGCAACTCCCCATCCCGTCCCGCCAAAGGACAGGCCGCCGATATGGAAGGCCGCTGCGGCCCTTACCTCGCACGCGTTCTCAGATCACTCGGCTACCGGACTTTCGGTATCGGGAAATTTCACACGCCCGGCCGATGGGATCTTGACATAGGATACGAAGTGCACCTCCACAGCGAAGAGCTTTACGCCACACCGGAGCAGCGTCGGCGCGATGCATACGCGGCATGGCTCCACAAGAACCACCCCTATCTGGACTACATTGAAGGGCTTATGGGCGAGCGTACCGAAATGTATTACATGCCCCAACTGAGCCCCGAGCCCGCTGAAGCTACGGTTGAAGGTTGGGCTGCAGCGAAAGCCTGCGAGGAGATCCTCCGTTCGGACCGCCGGCCGTTTTTCGGGTTCGTATCCTTCATAGGACCGCACCCGCCTTTCGCACCGCCTATCCCCTTTAACCGCATCTACGATCCCGACCGCATGCCCGATCCCATTAAAGGTGACCTTTCGGTGGACCATGCCGACGAACAGATCCCTTTTATGAACAGGCTTGTCTGGGCGGAAGACATATCCGACGGGAGAGCACGCGTGCTTAAGGCACGTTATTACGGCGAGATCACCTACATCGACATGTGCATAGGCCGCATTCTCGAAGCGCTTGAGGCCAGACCGGATTCCGAGAACACGCTTATCTGTTTTTTCGCCGATCACGGAGACCACCTCGGAGATCACCATGCCTGGCAAAAGGAAAGCTTCTTCGAAGCTTCCTGCCACATTCCCTACCTTGTGAGCTGGCCGGCCGAGCTTCCGGGCGGACGTCGCAGAGCCGATCTGGTCTGTCTGACCGATCTCTTCGGTTTGGCCACCTCCGCGGCGGGCCGAAGGGAGCTCAGGCAGGGAATCGATCTCTTGGGTCTTTGTAAAGGTAAGTCAGCGGGCAGGGAGGAACTTTACGGCTGGTACGGCGAGCCCGGGACTTTGCGTTTCAAAGCCATGGTCCGGCGCGGAGAGTGGAAATACATTTACATAGCAAACGGCGGCAGAGAGCAGCTCTTCAACCTTAAAGAGGATCCAAATGAGCTGCGCAGCCTTGCGGCCGAGAAGCCCCGAGTGCTTGCCGACCTGAAGCGCCGCGCGATCGCAGCCTGCAGGCACCCCGGGGCGAAGGATGCCCTTGAAGGTGACACTTTCAAGGCCTTTCCTTACACCAAACTGGTGCGGCCGCGCCGCATTTATCAGTTCGACAGGTCGCGCGGTATCAAGGGTTTTCCAAAACACCCCTCCGAGGTGCTCAGGAAATTCGGATACCGCTTTTGAAAGGCACGAGGAACTTCTTAGTACGAAGTGCGGGAGCGAAAAGAGTGGAGAGAGGTTCGCTTCCTTTTTTTGGAAAGGAGACAGTATGAGACTCCGTCGGCAGTCGCGCATTTCGGTTCTTCTCGGTGCCCTGGCCGTATTTTTCCCCGCCATCGGGACCGGGGCACGCCCCAATATCGTCCTCATAATGTCAGACGATATGGGCTTTTCGGATATCGGGTGCTACGGGAGCGAAATCCACACCCCGAACCTCGATCGGCTTGCAGCGCGCGGAATCCGTTTCACCCAGTTCTATAACACCGCCCGCTGCTGCCCCACAAGAGCGTCTCTTATGACTGGTCTTTACCCTCACCAGGCCGGTGTAGGCTGGATGCTCGCGGACCAGAAGCTTCCCGGTTATTCAGTAGGGCTCAACAAACATTGCGTCACCATAGCGCAGGTTTTGCACGAAGCCGGTTATCGCACGTATATGGCCGGCAAATGGCACGTAACGCATTTCACGGCGCCGACCGGCCCGAAAGACAACTGGCCGCTTCAGCGCGGATATGAAAAATTCTACGGAACCATAACAGGTGCGGGCTCTTACTATGATCCCACCACGCTCTGCCGCCAGAACACGTACATAACACCTGTCAATGATCCGAAATACAAACCGAGGCGCTTCTACTACACCGATGCGATAACGGACAACGCCGTGGCCTTTATAAACGAACATTTCAAAGAAACTCCGGATAAACCTTTTTTTCTGTATGTCGCTTACACCGCCGCTCATTGGCCCATGCACGCGCTTCCGGAGGACATCGCCAAGTACCGTGGAGTTTACGAGAAAGGCTACCGCCCGATCCGCGAAGAAAGATATCGCCGCCTGAAAGAATCGGGGCTCATAAGCCCCACCTGCGGATTGAGCCCGCAGGCCGGCCACTGGGAGCTCTTTCCTTACAAGAAGTGGGAGGCGCGGTGCATGCAGGTCTACGCGGCTATGATAGACCGCATGGATCAGGGTATCGGCAAAATCGTTCAAGCTCTGCGTTCCCAAGGCGCTTTGGACAATACTCTGATATTTTTTCTTCAAGACAATGGAGGCTGCGCTGAGGCGATGGGACGCAGTAAAGCGGTGGACAAACGCTGGGTCTCAGCGATCAAGGACCGCACTCCGATGGAACCTTCGGAGCTTCAGCCGAGAATCTGGCCGCCGATGAAGACACGCGACGGAAGACCCGTGCGCGGCGGTCCCGCGGTCATGCCGGGGCCCGAAGATACCTATATCTCTTACGGCAAGAGCTGGGCCAATGTTTCGAACACGCCTTTCAGGGAATACAAACACTGGGTGCATGAAGGCGGAATCTCGACCCCGCTTATAATTCATTGGCCTGCAGGCTTCAGCGCCAGAGGGGAGATCCGGACCGAGGTCGGCCATCTTATCGATATAATGGCCACCTGCGTGGACGTTGCAGGAGCGGTTTACCCCAGGGTCTACAAAGGAAACCGCATAACACCGC
>CAZGYL010000213.1:0-8173 GCA_964529985.1 uncultured Planctomycetia bacterium
GGACAACTGGGTCCTTGGTGCGCGCCGCGCAGATTCGGTGGTGCGGGAACTGATCGCCGCCGGCGTAGACCCCAAGCGCATAACGTTGCGGTCTTTCGCTTATACTTTGCCGCTTTATCCGGAGCGTCCGGAGTCGCCGCGCAACAGGCGGGTTGAAATCGTAATCGGCCCGCCGCTGCGCGCGGAAGGAGAAAGCGGCGGCTGACCGGTGGAGAGAACGGCAGGGAGAGAGGTGTTTTTCAGTGGAGCATGAGGTGGAGCACATGAGAAAGGATAAAACTCACACGAAGTGGGAGCGCAAAATCGTCGCTTTTCCGCTGGCCTTGATCGCCCTCCTTTTGTGGTCGGGTTGTGCGAGCTTGGCCGACTACGACGCCATGCGTAAGCGGGCCGAAACGGCCGAGACCATAAACGAGAACCTCAAGGTGCGCGCCGATCAGCTTGAGGCGATCAACGAGGAGTTGAAGGCGAAACTGCGCACCCTTGAAGACCTGAAGGCCGATTTGGCCCAGAAAGACAAGCGGATCGCGGATCTCCAGGCCGCTCTTCAGGAAGCACTGGCAAAACGCTACGGGGATGTAATTCCCATTGAGCCCGGTGAGAGCGGCTTTCAGGTAAACAAGGAAACCGGCGGTGTCATCCTTTCGGCTGACGCGGTTACGTTTGCTTCCGGTCGCGCGGAAATACGGGAGAGCTACAAGCCCCGCTTGCGCAAGTTGGCGGAGAAGATAAAGCAGGCTGATCCCTCGGGCACCAGTTTGATCTTTGTAGACGGACATACCGATCGCCAGCCGGTGAGGCGCACTATCAAGGTCAACCTGGACAATTGGTTCCTCGGTTGCCGGAGGGCTCATGCGGTCATGCAGTTCCTGCGCGATGAGTGCGGAATCCCTCAGTCCCGCTTTGTGTTGACTTCCTGGGGCTGGATCCGGGAGATCGAGAAAGGTGTGATCAAGTCCGAGAAAAACAGGCGGGTGGAGATTCGGCTGCTCAGGGAGACGGCCCTTGAGTCGAAGGGTTGAACCTCTGGAATTCAGCAGCGACGGCGGAAACCGAATCCGGGAGGTCGACCGTATACGGGCCAGGGGCCTTAAGCCCCGCCGCTCGTTGGGGCAGCATTTTCTCTTCGACCACCGGATTCTGGACGTTCTTGTTGAATCTGCGGGAGTGGGGCCGGGAGATTTTGTTTTAGAGGTAGGTTGCGGCAGCGGAGCGCTTACGCGCAGATTGCTGGCCCGCGGCGCCCATGTGGTAGGGGTGGAAATCGATAGGAACCTCTGCGCTCTTCTTCGCGAGGATCTTGCCCAGCAGGGAACCTTCTCCCTCGTTGAAGGGGACGTCCTGGCCGGGAAACACAAGTTGAATCCCGAGGTGCGCGAGGCTGTTGAGCGGTTCCCGAAAAAAGGCAAGGTTGTGGGAAACCTACCTTTCAGCACGGCGACGCCGCTTGTAATCCGCTTGCTGCGGGAGTTGGAAAACCTTGAGGTCATCGTTGTAACGGTTCAGCTTGAGGTGGCCGACCGCCTGACGGCCGAGCCTGGTGGTTCGGCCTACGGGGCGCTTTCGGTTATGGCCCGCGCTCTTGCGGATGTTGAAAAAGTAAGGAAGATCGACAGGCGTTCGTTTTGGCCCAGGCCCAAGGTGCACGGAGCAGTGGTGCGCCTGGTGCCGCGGGCGGAAGGACGGCCTCCGGAACCTGTCCTTGCGGCTTTGGAGGCAGTGGTACGGGCGGGCTTCGACCACCGCCGGAAGCGCCTTAGGAAAGTCCTGCAGGCCAGGTGGCCCCTGCTGGAACTTAACGACATTGTGCCCGAAGAAGCGCGCGCAGGGGACCTGCCGCCCGAGAGCTATGTTGCCCTTGCTGAAAGGTTCGCTCGCAGCGCAGGGAGCGCGGGGTGAAAAAGGGGTTGGCAGGAGGCCCCCGAGCCCATATAATCGTACAGATAGTACATTGAGCCGGAGAGGCTTTCCTCCTGTGTACAGCCTGGCTTTGCTAAGAATTGTGGACTTTGATCGGCCGGTCCGCCGTGAGCGCTCTAAGTGCAGCCGAAAGCGGCGTGGGGGAAAGCTACGGCAGCCAACGGTCACAGTCGACAGGGTTTCTTTTGAGCCTGTGTAGTCGGGGTGAAGAGGGCGGCAGCCTTTTTCGAGCCCGACCGCGCAGGGTGTGCCAGCGACTGTAGGCAAGAGCTTCCGGTTCCGCTGTGAGGCGGATCCAAGCGAGACCGGGGGCGGGACTGAGGCGGAAAGACAGGATGGATGAAAAGGGGTTCTGCCCGGATTCGTCCGGAAAGCGGAGTGGGGAGAAAAATAATCCGTCCCCTCACCCCGACTCCGGCGGACTTACCGGCTCCTCCCACCGTCGAATTCCTTTTTTATCATTCCGAATGTACCTTCACACTGCCTTGTTCCTGGTTGCGGGTTTCCGCGGGTTCGGCACTGGTTTCCTCTTCCTGTGCTTTTGCTTTAAGGCTATAGCTTATGCCTAGGGTAGCTCGAGAGGTCCTTGAGCAGATCCTTGCGGCCAACCGCCTCGAGGAGGTGGCCGGCGCTTACGTGGATTTGAAGCCTGACGGGCGGAATCTCAAAGGCCTTTGTCCGTTCCATCAAGAGAAAACTCCTTCCTTCAAGATTCACCCCGAACGCCAGATCTTCCGTTGTTTCGGCTGCGGGCAGGCAGGCGATGTCATTGCTTTTGTGCAGGCCATAGAAAAGACCGACTTTATGGGGGCGGTGAAGCTCCTTGCAGAGCGCGCCGGAATCGCCTTGCAGTTGGAGGAAGGTGGCGGCGGCAAGTCGCGCTGGGAGCAGATTCGGCGTGCGAATGAACTTGCCTGCGAGTTTTACCGCAGGCAGCTCAAGAGCACCGCACTCGGCGAGCGCGCGCGGAAGTATTTGGAAGAACGCGGCTTCAGCGAGGATATGCAGGAGCTTTTCCGATTGGGAGTCGCCCCTGAAGGTTGGGAGGAGCTCCGCGCCTATTTATCCCGCGCGGGTATCGCCGAGGAGATTATGGAGGAAGCGGGGCTTGTACGGCGGAGGCCTCATTCCCCCGGTTGGTACGATTACTTCCGGGGCCGGATTATGTTTCCGATTCTCGAAGCGCGCGGCAGGATCATAGGCTTCGGCGGCCGCAGCATGGGTGAAGAGGAACCTAAGTACCTCAATACCCCGGAAACAAGCCTCTTTAAGAAGGGAAAGGTCCTTTACGGGATTCACCTTGCTCTTGACGTTCTGCGCGCAACGCGGACGGCGATCTTGGTTGAAGGTTACACGGATGTGATCGCCTGCGTCGCTCATGGGATCGACGGTGTGGTGGCCTGCCTTGGAACAGCGCTTACCAGAGACAACGCCAGGGAGTTGAAGCGTTACGCCGATCGAGTGGTGCTTGTTTACGACGGAGATGAAGCCGGGTACCGCGCTGCCGAACGCGCGATCGGGCCTTTGCTGGGGCTTGGGCTTGATGTGCGCGTCGTGCTGCTTCCCGGAGGCCAGGATCCGTGCGAGTTCTTGAGCAACCATGGTGCAGAAGCTTTGCGGGGGCTGGTTGAAGATGCGCCCGAGGCTGTAGAGTTTCTGGTCGATCGGGCTAAGCGGGCGGAAGGAACGGAAACAGCGGCTTCTTTGCAGAGAGCCGTACAAAGATGCCTTGCCCCGCTTTCGGACGTGGAAGATCCCCTTGTGCGGGAAGTTGTGCGGAAGAAGGTGGCGGAAAGCTTCGGAGTTACGGAAAGGGCCATCGATCGCATGCTGCCGCGCGCACGTTCCGAAAGCAAAGAAGTAAAGAAGGCGGCGACCATTTCAACCGGACCGGAAGAGAACTTGGTAACGGCACTTGTTGCTGAACCGGAAATCGTGTACGAGGTATCTATGCCCGAGCGCTTCGAGGATGAAGTCTTGGGCAAGATCGCTTTGGAAGTTGCAAGCCTTTGTGAGGAAGGTTTCTCACTTGCGGCCTTAAGGGCGCGTTTGGCGGGGAGTGAAGCGGGCGAAAGGCTTACCAAGATTCTGGCACGGATCGAGGAGTGCCGAGGTCTTTCCGAGTTGTTTGATTGGCGGTTTGTGGCCCGGCAGAGCCGCGAGGAGCTTGAACGCCAGAGCTTCCGCAATGAGAGTGCGGTGGTTCGGGAAAAGCTCCTCGAGGCGCAGCGCCGCGGAGATCACCGGGAGGAGCGCAAACTCCTCAGCCGATACCAAGCGCTGCTGCGCCGGGTGAAGGGGGGCAAACGGGACGTTATCGTACGTGGCTTAGAGCACCTGGAGGAGCTTCACTGAGGATAGGGAGAGGGAACCGCTATGGACGAACGCCTGAAGGCACTCATTGATGAGGGAATGCGCGACGGGTATGTCACGTATGAGCGCTTCAACGAGGTCTTCCCCGAAGATGAGCTCGGAACCGAATCGCTGGACGAGATATTCGCGATTCTGGATGACCAGGGGATAAAGTTCCGAGAAAAGCGACCGGAGGAAGAACCTGATCCGGCCGCGCTGGCCGCCGAGGCTGAAGAGCTCGAGCCCATTGAGGATGCGGGAGAGCGGATCGACGATCCCGTGCGCATGTACCTGACCCAAATGGGAGAAATTCCGCTCCTTTCAAGGAACGAAGAGCTTCTCCTGGCCAAGCAGATCGAAGTTTCGCGCAAACGGATGACGAGGCTTATTCTGGGCTGCGGACTCGCCCAGCAGCGGGTTGTGGAGATCCTCGAGGAGGTCGAGCGCAGGGAGCTGCCGCTTGACAGGGCGCTTAAGATCGGTTCGGCGCCGGAGGACGCGAGCCGCGAAGAGGTCGGTAATCTCGTGCAGTGCAACCGGGAGACCCTGAGAGCTCTGTGTGAAGAGAACAGGCGGGATTTCGCCCGGGCGCTTGAGGACCGAATGAACGAGCGCAACAGGCGGCGCCTCTTGGAGAGGGTCCGCCGGCGGTTGATAAAGGGCATGATACTGCTTATGGAGTTGAACCTCAGGCGGGATCTGATCCGCAGGCTCAGGGAAGAAATCCAAGAGGTGCAGAACGAAATTGCAAGGTGCCAAGAAGAAATTGGCAAAATTATTGCCGCAAAGCGGCGCGGCAAACGACGCCTGCGGCCGCGGGAGGCGGCGCGGATAGAGGAGCTCAACGAGATCCTGCGGGAGTGGGAGCTCAAGACGCTCGAGCCCACCGACGACTTCATGCAGCGTGCGAAATCCATTACCCGCTGGTACGGCGCCTACGATAGAGGCAAGCGGTATCTGTCGGGCGGGAACCTGAGGCTGGTGGTAAGCATTGCAAAGCGTTACCGCAACCGCGGGCTTTCCTTCCTGGATCTGATTCAAGAAGGAAACACCGGACTAATGAAGGCCGTGGAGAAGTACGAGTACCGCAGAGGCTACAAATTCTCCACTTATGCGACTTGGTGGATCCGCCAGGCGATCACCCGTTCCATAGCCGACCAAGCGCGCACCATTCGGATTCCGGTGCACATGATTGAAACCATGAGCAAGGTCCGCAACGCGACCAAACGTCTTGTTCAGAAATTGGGTCGCGAGCCTACGATAAAGGAGATTTCCGAGGAATTGGGTATCTCCGAAGACGAGACCCGGAAGGTAATAAAGATCTCCAAGCACCCGATTTCACTGGATCGCCCGATCGGAGAAGGCGAGGACGGCTTTTTCGGCGATTTCATTGAGGACCGCAGGGTCGAGAGCCCGATCACTTCCGCCACCCACGAGATGCTCAAGGACAAGCTCGAGAAGGTCCTCCAGACCTTGACGTACCGCGAGCGGGAGATCATAAAGTTACGGTACGGGCTCGGCGACGGGTACACGTACACCCTGGAGGAGGTCGGCAAGATTTTCAAAGTCACACGCGAGCGTGTGCGGCAGATAGAAGCGAAAGCGGTGCAGAAACTGCAGCACCCCAAACGTGCGCGAATGCTGGAAGGTTTTCTGGAGTCGCTTGGACGGTGAGGTGAGGTTGAAGTGAAGACGGCCGGGCGGACGCGGCGCTCAAGAGGCACAGGAGGAAAAATCGGGCGGGGAGGAGCCGCTCCCCACCGGTGGGCGCCGCACCGCGGCACCGCCGAGCGGGGTTGCGGAAACCGGAAAACCCAGTGGGCCGGGCTTTGTCCCGGCCTTTTTTGTTTGTCCGGCGTTCAGGGCGAGGGTTTGCGGCGATCCGGAGGACTCACTACATGAAGGAGCAACTTAAGGCATTGCTTGCTCTTGCTGAGATCGACAACGAGATCAACAGCCTGCGGGAGATCCGCGAGGCCAGGCCCAGGCAACTCGAACCGTTCAGGAGCCAGGAACACGGCCGCGCGGAACGCGTTGCAATGATCCGCCAGGAGCTCAAGCGGCTCCGGCGCGAAAGCGACAGGATCGAGCAGGAGATCAAGGAGTGCGAGGAAAAGCTCACCAAGCTTAAGATCCAGATAAACCAGGCGAAATCGAACGAAGAGTATCAAGTTCTCACCGAGCAGAAAAACAGGCTTGAAGAGGAAGTGGGGGCGAAGGAAGAGGAAGGGCTTGAGACGCTGAGCAAATCGGAGAAGCTCGGAGAAGAACTCAAGGAAGCGGAGGAGGCCTGGGCTGAGGCGAAGCGGGAACTTGAGCAGGCGGAGAGCGAAGTTGCAGCGGAGATCGCCGAGATAGATAAACGGCTTGAGGAGTTGGCCAAGCAGCGGGCGGAGGTGGCCTCAAAGGTCGAGTCGAAATACCTTTCGCAATACGAGCGGGTGCTCAACCGCCATCACGACAGAGCGGTGGTGCCGGTTCAGGGCGGAGTGTGCCAGGGCTGCTTCATGAGTGTTACGCCCCAAATGGTCAATTCGCTTATGATCGGCCGCGAGATCGTGGTTTGTAAGAGCTGCCAGCGGATTCTCTACCTTCCCGATATGGAGGCCTGAGAGCGGGAGACCCGCAGGAGAAAAAAGACGGCGTGCAGGAGAGCTTGTAAGCCGGATTCTGTTACCTTCCCGGAAGGAAGGCGGCGGCCATTCGTCTAGGAAGGCCGTTGCCGACCCCCTCAAGCGGCCTACCCGGAGGTCAAGCGAGGCGGGCCACCTCTTCCTCCCTATTCGGCCTTGCTCCCGGTGGGGTTTGCCGTGCCGGGTGTGTCACCACACCCGCGGTGGGCTCTTACCCCACCGTTTCACCCTTGCCGGCGGCGCCGAAGCGCCGCTTAGGCGGTCTGTTCTCTGTGGCACTTTCCCTGGGGTCACCCCCGGTGGGCGTTACCCACCACCGTGCCCTGTGGAGTCCGGACTTTCCTCGTACCGCCCGAGGCGGTCCGCGGCCGCCACCGCTTCCTGCACGCCGTCTTCTCAGTATACAAGACGGCAAGCCCTGAGCTATGTTTCGGCCCGATCCCCGCGCCCCGAGGGTAGTTATTGGACGAGGCACTACCGCCAAATGACGCCTCCGGCGAAGAGATAATGAACGGCGAAGGCAAGTGCGGAAAGCGCGGCGATCCCCAGGATTATGAAGAGCGTGAGCCGGAAGGTCTCAAAAGCAGCGGTCTTAAGTTCCGTAAAACGCATGCACGAAGACACAAGAGCTATAGCAAAAACAACCGGAAGCATAAGCAAAATGCTCTGCCACACAGGTATGTCGATCATGGAACGGCCTCTTCGGTTTGGGGTTCCCCGGCTGGCTCCTTTTTCCGAATAAGGGGAAAAAGAAGGTCGACGACCAGAACAAAGTTCAAAAGCCCTGCAACACACGTATACATGATTCCGCAATCAAGCAGCCTCGGAACCGGCATGGGCTTGTGCGCAAGAGCGGCCCACGGGCCGTTATGAGTCTCGTCGTACCAAGCGCACAGCAGAGTGGGCCCTCCGACTCCTATTTGGGCCCAGAAGGATATCTCATGCTCGCGCCGCGAAACAGCGTGGAATTCCGACATGTACTCTCCGGCGGCGAAGCAGCCCAAGAGCGTGACTCCCAGAACCAGTCCTTTGGCCCATTCACCTCGAAGGAGGTGACCCGCTCCCGGGAGCAGCCAGCCTGCCAAGGCATGCGCCACGTGCTTGAGGGTCTCTGCTGAAGCCGTTTCTTGCTGCACTTTGAGCCGCTCCAAATTCAGCCGGCCGAGTTACATGGTGAACTTTTCGCCGAGGTAGTACTTGCGGGCAGCCCTGCTTGCCAGAATGTCCTCCTTGCTGCCTTCGGCGATGATTTTGCCCTCGTAGATAAT